>DASQJC010000418.1:0-7595 GCA_035631255.1 Candidatus Eremiobacteraceae bacterium
GGGCGACATGGAAATCACGCGTTCGAGCTGGCGGCTCGCGGCTTCGAACTCGCCGCTCGCGAATAGGTCGAGCGCCTTGCGTTTCGTGAACGAGGCAAGGCCCGCGACGGAAGATCGTTTCGCAGCCGGAGGTTCGGGAGCGGCCGCGGGGACTTCAGCCTGCCGTTCGGCCGATGCTGCGGCGGGGGGCGCCTGTGAACTGCCGTTATCGACCGGCGTTATGTTGCGCTGCGGCCGTGCCGGCTGACCGTTCAGACGTGCGCGGACCGCATCGGCAGCGGACGGATCCATCTCGCCGAGCGCTTTCCAAAGCGACGCGTCTGATGAGTCGCGCTTGAGCAGTTTTTCGAAGCTGTCGGCCAATTTGTCGGCGGTCGTCTTGCGCGCGGCGTTATCGGTCGAGTCACTCGCGGTGAACGCGGCGACGATGCCGTCGAAGACCGTTCGCCTGCGCGCGAGGTCATCGACGTCGACCGACAACAGCGCATCGGCAGATTCATCGAAACGGCCGAGCTGCGCGTAGACGTCGGCGAGTTTGAAATCGACGCCCGAGCCATCGCCGCGCATCGACTTGCATGTCTGGAATTCATCGAGCGAATCGAGCAGGTAGCCGGCTTGACGAAGCGCTTCGGCGTTCGCGATCCGGATGTCGAAGTCGTCGGTGAACTCGAGCGCCAGCTGATTAAGCGTATCGAGCGACTGCTCCGACGGCGTCGAGCCGAACACGACTCTGGCGTATCGATTCGCGACGCCAGGACGCTCTTTGCCGAGCGCGCTCTGCTCGCGCTTGCCGAGGAAGAACCCGCGGACTTTTTCTTTCGCCGAGAGCATCTCGACGAGTATCTCTTGAGCGTCCTGCGAGCGCCCTTCGCTGATGAGCGCGTCGATCGCCTCGAAGAACTGCGGCACGCTCAACCGCAGCCCGTCTTGGGCTGCGGCTTCGCGCGCAGACGTCAGTAAATCGTCGGCAGCTCTATTGTTTGACCGCGCCATTATGTGCCAGCTCCGTCCGCGTGCCGTTCTCTGCGAGCCGCGCTTTCAACCTCGCGACTCGCTTCGCGACGTCGCCGTAGTTCGGGTCGCCGGTCTGCAGCTCTTCCCACGACCACAGCGCGAGCCCGAGGGATTCGGGATCGCCCTTGCTCTCATGGAGATCCGCGAGCTGGTAGAGCGCTTCGTGGTACTGCCCATCCGGATGGCCTTCGATCTCGAGCGCCTTCGAGAAGCGTGCCTCGGCGGCTTCGACGTCGCCCTGGCCGCGCAGGCACTTGCCTATCGCGACGTTGCCGAGCACGGCGTACTCCGGATCGGCCTCGACCGTATGGAGCGTGGCGAGCGCGTCGTCCGCCTTGCCCATCTCAGCAAACGTGCGGCCGAGCTCATAGCGAGCGCGCGCATTGTGCTGATCGCGATCGCGCGCCGACGAGAAGAGCGTCACTGAATCTTGCAATCTTCCGGCGGCGCGGACTTGCAGTCCGACATCGACGAGGTAGTCTGCCGGCTTCGGCTTCGCGTTCGCATCGGTCTGCGCGCGTTGAACGGCTTCGGCGAACTTGCCGGCCGATATGAGTGACTCGACGGATGCCGGCGATGCGGCCGATGCCGGTCGCGGCGCCGGCGCTGGTGGCGCTGTTGCTGGTCGAGCCGGGGCAGAGGTGGCACCCGCCGGCGCCGGTTGTGCGGGAGCGGCGCTCTTCGGCGACGCGTTCTCGCGCTTGGGCGCTTCGACTTCGCCGACGAGCGGCGTCAGCTTGAAGACGATCTCGTCGAACTGCGACTTGCGCTGCGCTTGGAGTGCGGTCAGGCGTGCGAGAGCGGCTTCAGCTTCCGCGCGCTTGGCATTGACCGCGTTCGCAAGGTCGGAGAGTTCGAGATGTGCTTTATCGAGCGAGCCCTGTCGCTCGCGCAAGCCGTCTAGCGATGCCTTCGCGCGCTCCGCTCCCGCGGTAGCATCCGATGCGACACCGTGAGCATCTCGTGCGCTCGACTCGAGCGCAGCGATCTGCGACTCTATCGAATCGGCGGCTTGACGAACGGACGCGAGCTTCGCACGCAATTCGGCGAGCGCGGCATCTGCGTTCGATGCCTTTCCTTTGACGTCGTTCGAACTGCCGGCGACGGCATCGACCTCAGCCCCGACTTTCGTCGCGAGCTCGGAGGTCGAGGTGCATTTCTCTCGCGCCTGCTCGATGAGCGCGGGCAGTGCCGCGAGCGAATCGAGTTCCGATTTCGACTTCGAGATCGCGTCGCCGAGCGAAGCGAGCGTCGCTTCCTCGGTCTCGCGTTCGGCGACGACTTTCGCAAGCTCGTCGCGCTTGCCGGACAGATCGTCGTCGACCGCGTTCTGCTGCTGTTGAAGCGCCTCGAGCGCGGCCTGCGCTTTTTTGATCTCTTCTTCGAGCGCGAGCCGCTGTCGATACGTCTGCGCGACCGCGCTTTGCACTTGCGCGAGCTGCGCCATCGCGTGCGATTGCTGTTCGAGCAGCGCCACGTCCGGCGGCAGATTGACGTTCATAAGCGCCGGTGACGGCGGAGGCACGCCTTCCGCGATCGGCGGCGCGACCGGCGTAACGTCGGCGATCGTCGGACGCGGTTGAGCTTGCGACGCTGGGGATTCGGCGGTCGGCGCTGCCGACGGAGCTGCGGACTTTGCCGGCGCGGGCGCAGACGCCGCAGATGAAGCGGTCGCTGCGTTCACGCTCGCCTCTGCCGCGCCGAGCGCGCGTCGCGCGGCGCCATTGGAAGGATCGATATCGAGCGCGGATTGCGCAAGCCGCTTCGCGTCTTCGAAACGCGATACGTTGATCGCCGCTTCGGCGCCGCGCACGTAGTTCGCGACCGCGTCGTTCGTCTGATTGCGCGTCTTGTAAAGTCCGCCGAGATGCTCGTAGGCGGCGAAATTCACTTTGTCTCGTTCAACCACGCGATTGAACGCGAGGATCGCTTGGTTATGTTGGCCGTCGAGCTCGTAGAGACAGCCGGCCTCGTACAGCGCCGGCAGATGCTTGAGGTTCGCCTTGCGAAGCACTTCGACGAACTTGTCGAGCGCTTCGTGCTTCTTGCCCTCCGCGACATCGACGCGGCCGAGCTCGAAGAGCGCATCCATGTTCTTGCCGTCGATCTCGTATGCCGAGATGAAGCTCTGGCGAGCGCGAGCGACGTCGCCCGATTCGAGGAACCCGCGCCCCGCTTCGAGATAGCGCGATAGCGCATCAGCCGGTGAGCCGGCCTCGGCCATGACTTTCGCCGCTTCGGCAAGCTGAGCCGGGGGCGCGTCAAGACGCGTCGCTATTTTGCGAAGCGCGGCGGCAGCGCCGTCGACGTCGCCCGATTTCAGCGACGTGCGAGCCTGTTCTACTGCAGCTTTGGCTTGCTCCGGATCAAGGGCTGGCCGTGACTCTTGGGGTTCCTTTACGCTCGACATGCCGGTACTTCACGTTCTAGATCGAAAAGGAGAGTAATGGGCCTATGCGCGTTCTGCGGGACACAAACGCGCGCTTCCTAAGTACATTGAATATCGGCCGAAGCCGACGCCGGTGTAGAAGCCTCCTAGTGGGCTCCTACGGTCGCTGAGTCGAGGGCTTCAAGGAAGCGCTCGGCGTCTATGGCCGCCCTGCAGCCGAGACCGGCGGCCGTCACAGCTTGCCTGTAACGGCTATCCTGAACGTCGCCCGCCACGAAAACGCCTTCCACGTTGGTCCTCGTGCCGTCGGGCGAAACGATGTATCCTTTCGCGTCGAGCTCGAGTTGCCCCGCGAACGATTCCGTGTTCGGCTGATGGCCGATGGCGACGAAGACGCCATCGCATTGCCGCTCGGTCACTTGACCCGTCACCGTGTCGCGCAGGCGCGCGGCCGCGACCTTGTTCTCGCCGAGGATCTCGACGACTTCCGCGTTCCAGACGAACGAAATGCGCGGGTTCTCCATCGCCCGCTGCTGCATGATCTTCGATGCACGCAGCGCATCGCGACGATGGACGATCGTGACGGTCGTCGCAAAACGTGTCAGGAAGATCGCTTCTTCCATCGCGGTGTCGCCGCCGCCGACGACGATCAGATCGCGATTCTTGAAGAACGCGCCGTCGCATGTCGCACAGCTCGAAACGCCGCGGCCGCGAAGACGCGTCTCGCCTTCGACGCCGAGCCAGAGTGCCGACGCCCCGGTCGCGACGATGATCGCCTCGGCGCGATGTTCGACATCGTCGACCCACACGCGGAAAGGCCGCTTGCTGAAGTCGACCCGCGTCACGTCGACGTTGTGGATCTCCGAGCCGAAACGCTCGGCTTGCGCGCGGAATTTGTCCATCAGGTCAGGGCCCATGATGCCGCTCGGAAAACCTGGATAGTTCTCGACCTCGGTCGTGAGCATGAGCTGGCCTCCGGAGAGGCCACCCGCGAACACGATCGGCGCGAGTTCCGCGCGCGCCGCGTACAGCGCCGCGGTCAGTCCCGCAGGTCCTGAGCCGATGATGATGAGGCGTGCCATGTCGATGCATTTCTTTGCGCCGCGATGCTTGCCTCTTCAAGGTATCCCGCGTAGCGACCATGTAGCATCGGTGCCTAATGGTCGAAGGCCAAACGAAGACACCGTTGGAGTTCCGGCTGCGAGTCGTGTGGATCGGCCTCGCATACTTCGCCGGATTCTTCTTCGGGGAGATGATCCAGGAAGGCTTGCTGCACGGCGGCCCCGAGCCGACGATCGTCGTCCTCGGTTCGCGTTTCGGACAAGCGGGCATCGAGTTCTTCGCGTGGCTCGCCGTCGCGTTCGTCGTCGCCGCGTGGCTCGTCCGTTGGTGGGGATCGTCGTATCATTCGCCCGGCGTCGTCATGAGCGGCGACGTGGTGACCGACGAGTTCACGGTCGCCGGTCCGTATCGCTACGTGCGCAACCCTCTGTATCTAGGCAACGTTTTGCTCGCGATCGGGATCGGCGCGCTCGGCCCGCCGCCCGCGACGGTGTTCGTCATCGCGTTCAACGCGATCGTCGTCTACCGTCTCATCGCGATCGAAGAGCGATTCTTGAAAGCGGCCAACGGCGATGTCTATGCGCGCTATTGCGCGGCGGTCCCTCGACTGCTGCCGCGCTTGACTCCGATATCATTGCGCGCCGATGCGCGAAGGCCCGACATCGCGTACGGGTTTGTGACCGAGCTGTTCGTGCTCGGCTTCGTCGGATCGATGATCTATTTCGTGGTTGTCGTGCTGCCGGCGCAAGGCCGCGGTAATAGCTTCATGTACTTCTGGGTGATCGCAGGCGTCGCGGTGATCGTCCAATCGTTGCTGTCGCGGCGCGCTCGCCAATCTCGAGGCCTTGAACGGTGAGCTCCGTCAAGAACGACCTATTCGAAGCGATCGGCAATACGCCGCTGCTCAAGCTCGCGAAACTTTCGAAGGCGATCGGACGGAACGTTCTCGGTAAGTCGGAGTTCCTCAATCCCGGCGGCTCGGTGAAGGACCGGGCTGCGAAATACATCATCCTCGACGCCGAGAGCAAAGGGCGACTCAAACCTGGCGGAACGATCGTCGAAGGCACTGCGGGCAACACCGGGATCGCGCTCGCGCTGCTCGGCAACGAGCGCGATTACAAGACGATCATCGTCATCCCTGACGACCAGTCGCAAGAGAAGATCGATCTGCTTCGGGCATTCGGCGCGGACGTGCGCGTCGTCGCTTCAGCGCCGTTCACGAACGAGAACAACTACTATCACGTAGCGCGCAGGCTCGCGGAAGAGACGCCGAACGCCATCTGGGCCGATCAGTTCAACAACACGGCCAACTATCGCGGACACGCTGAGTCCACCGGACCCGAGATCTGGGAACAGACCGGCGGGAACATCGATCTCTTCATTTGCGCGTGCGGAACCGGCGGCACTTTCGCTGGAATTTCGACGGCGCTCAAGCAGCGCAAGCCAACGCTCAAGACGATCGTCGCCGATCCGATGGGCTCGGCTTTGTACTCGTACGTGAAGAACGGAACGCTCGACTTCGAAGGCGATTCGGTAAGCGAGGGTATCGGCATCAAGCGTGTCACCGACAACTTCAAGCACGCGCTCGCCGATGACGCGATACGCGTCGACGATCGGACGATGATCGAGATGGTGCACTACCTCTTGAAAGAGGAAGGACTTCTCTTGGGCGGCTCAGCCGGCCTCAACGTCGCCGCTGCTGCACGCGCTGCGAAAGCGCTCCCGTCGGGCTCGACCGTCGTGACGATCTTGTGCGACGGCGGCACGCGCTACATGTCGCGGCTCTTCAACGCCGCGTGGCTCGCGGAAAACGACTTAACCCCCCGCGCAAAGGGACTAGAGTTCCTGTAGCAGGTCCAGGAGCGGTCGAGATTTATCTCGACCGACCGAAGGTCGGCTGCCGAGCTTCGCTCGGCCTACTACAGCGCTTCGCTCGGCCTACTACAGCGCTTCGCTCGGCCGACTACAGAGCTCGCTCGGCCTACTACATGCAAACCGTTTTCGCGCACCTGTTCGTTCGGTGGAAACGCGCAACACAGCCGTAGGTTTTCGGGGGGCCGCACCGAAGGCCGCGCTTGGGAAAAATTTCACAAAGTATCGCGGGCGTGTAGCCCGGGAAAAAGAACGCGCGCGTGTTCGCATCGCCCTGGACCACCGTACTCATCTACTTCATCATCGTGCTCGTCGTGGCGGGAGCCGTGGCGGTCGTGCCCGGCATTTTCACGGCCAAGCGGCCGACGAAGCAGAAGCTCGACCCCTACGAGTGCGGCGTGCCGCCCACTTCGGCGATCGGCGGTCGCATGCCGGTCCACTTCTACCTCGTCGCGATGCTCTTCGTAGTCTTCGACGTGGAAGCGGCCTCGTTCTATCCGTGGGCCGTCAAGCTGAAGCAGCTCGGACCGTTCGGTCTGCTCGAGATGCTCACGTTCATCATCGTCCTCGGCATCGGCTACGCGTACGTCTGGAAGAAAGGCGGCTTCACATGGAAGTGAGCCCGCATCGCCCCTTCATCACCGCGAAGATGGACGAATTCGTCCGCTGGGCGCAGACCTCGTCGATCTGGCCGATGACCATGGGTCTCGCGTGCTGCGCGATCGAGATGATGAGCATCGTGTCGCCGCGCTACGACGTCGCGCGCTTCGGGGCGGAGAAGTTCTCCTCGTCGCCGCGGCAGAGCGATCTCATGATCGTCTCGGGCCGCGTCGCGAACAAGATGGTACCGGTCATCAAACAGCTCTTCGAGCAGATGCCCGACCCGAAGTGGGTTATCTCGATGGGCGCGTGCGCCTCGACCGGCGGCGTGTTCGACAACTACGCGGTCGTGCCGTGCGACACGTTCATACCCGTCGACGTTTACGTGCCCGGCTGTCCGCCGAGTCCCGATGCGCTGATCTACGGCATCATGCAGATCCGCAAACAGATCGAAGCGGGTGGCAAACGCGAGGTGCTCGTCGCGCGTGCCTGAGTCCGTCCATCCCCATCCCGACCGAGCCTCGTCCGCCGACCTCATGCCTGCGCTTGAGACGGCGTGCGGCGAAGGCCTGCTCGAAGCGGCGTCGCTCGACGACATGGACGAAGCGGCGATCCTGCCCGGCGCGCTGCATGCCGCCGTCGAAGCGCTGCGCTCGTC
>DASQJC010000419.1:0-3467 GCA_035631255.1 Candidatus Eremiobacteraceae bacterium
ACGACGAGCTCGAGAGTCGTAATCGGCAGCCGCTGGCTGACGCCTGAGCGCTTATCGATTTTTCGATCCGCGCGCGCCTGGAACGCGACCTCTTCGACGACTTCGCGGACGAAGTCCGGAATGTCGACTTTCACGCCGCCCGCCGTCGTTCGTTCCGTCCACGCCTCCTGTTTCGTGATGGCCATCGCGTTGTGACGCGTGGCCGGATAGTGCGTGCGGATTTCCGAGCCGATGCGATCCTTGAGCGGCGTGATGATCTTGCCGCGCGCTGTGTAGTCTTCGGGGTTGGCCGTGAAGACGAGCATCACATCGAGCGTCAGCCGAATCGGGTAGCCTTTGATCTGGACGTCGCCTTCCTGAAGGATGTTGAAGAGACCGACCTGAATTTTCCCCGCGAGATCCGGAAGTTCGTTGATCGCGAAGATCCCCCGGTTTGCGCGAGGCAGCAGGCCGTAGTGCATCGTCAATTCGTCCGACAGGTTGAGCCCGGCCTGCGCGGCTTTGATCGGATCGATGTCGCCGACCATATCGGCGATCGTGACGTCGGGGGTCGCGAGCTTCTCGACGTAGCGCGCGTGCCGTGGGAGCCACGCAATCGGCATGTCCTCGCCCTCGCGGGCAATCCGGGCGCGGCAGGCCGAGCACAACGGTGCGAGCGGGTCGTCGTGAATCTCGCAGCCAGGCACGACTGGGATGTGATCGTCGAGCAGATCGACCAGACCACGCAGGATGCGGCTCTTGGCCTGCCCGCGCAAGCCGAGCAGAATGAAGTTGTGCTTCGAGAGGATCGCGTTGACGAGCTGGGGCACGACCGTATCCTCGTACCCGATGATGCCCGGAAACAGCGGTTCGCCGGCCTGCAGCTTCCGCACGAGGTTGTCGCGGATTTCCTGCTTGACGGGACGCGAATGCAGCCGCGCCTGCCGGAGCTCGCCCAACGTATGAATGGTGGCCGCCATACGCCGATTCTATAACGGTACGCATGCACCCTTTCTTTTCATCATCGCGCCCGCTGGTGTTCGCGCATCGCGGCGGGGGCGCGCTCGCGCCGGAAAACACGGTGGCGGCGTTCGCGAACGGCCTCGCGGTGGGCGCTGACGGCGTCGAGCTCGACGTTCACCTGTCCCAAGACGGCGTCGTCGTCGTTCATCACGACCGGACGGTGGACCGCATGACCAGCGGCCGCGGCGAAGTGGCCTCGATGACGGCACGCGACCTCGCCCGGCTCGACGTGCCGGCGCTCGCTGACGTGCTCGGCCGGTTTCGGGACATGCGGGTCATCGTGGAGATGAAGACAAACACCCTCGAGCTTGCCTCGAGCGTGGTGGAGGTGGTCCGGCGGGCCGGCGCGATCGACCGCGTCTGTCTTGGCGCCTTCGGACAGCGCGTCTTGAACGCCGCGCGGTCGCTCGAACCGGCGCTCGCGACCAGTGCCGCGCGCGAGGAGGTTCGTTGGGCGCTCTATCGCTCGTGGGTCCGTCGGCCGTCCTACGGCGCACCGTATCAGGGATTTCAAGTGCCCGAGCGGGCAGGTACCACGCGCATCGTGTCGAAACGCTTCGTCGACATGGCGCATCGTGCCGGACTCGGCGTTCAGGTGTGGACAGTCGACGATGAAGCCGATGCGCGGCGTCTGCTCGAATGGGGAGTCGATGCGCTCATCACCGACAGACCGGACGTCATGGTCCGGGTGGTTCAGGAAGTGGTCTTACGGCGCGAGTGAGAAGTTGACCGTCACGGTCATGACGATCGGCACCGCGACGCCGTTGAGCAGCGTCGGCGTGAACTTCCACTGACGCACGGCCGCCAGCGCCGCCTCGTCGAGCAACGGAATCGACTTCAGGATCTGCGCACGCATGACGTTGCCCCGCTCGTCGATGGTCGCTTCGATGATGACCAGACCCTGGGCATGTGCTTCGCGAGCAATGGCCGGGTATGTCGGCGTCACGCTAACGATGCGCTGCGGCGCGCGAACGACCCCGCCGACGCGGACCGGCGGCTGCGCGACGGGCGGAGCAGGAGGCATCATCGGCGCGCCGATCGCTCCTACGCCGGGTCCAGTCGATTCCGCGTCCCGCAGGTTGCGTCCGCCTGTCATTGCGGCCTCGCCCCCGGTCTCGTTCGTCACGCCCGTCGGCACGAGTTCCGGAGCGCGCTCGATCGGCGTCGATGCGGTGATCTGCGGCGACGCGTCGGTGGATGTCTGCGTCGACTGTCGTGCCGGAGGTTTTGGCAGCTCGATGTCTTCGAGGTGGACCGGACGCACGGAGTCGTCGACAAACGCCATCGCTCTACGCGGCGTCGGCCACTCGGTGATCGGCCGCCACCAGTCGGCGGTCATTGCCGCGAAGAGGACGAACGTGTGTACGAAAATCGAGATCGCTGCGACGATCGATCGGCGCGTCATGGCAACCAACCTCCGCTGCTACGTTCGACACCGAACGGCACGACGGGTTCCAGGTTAACGGCGCCGTGCTTGGCGCACGTCGCCGATGACATCGGCGACGAGCGACGGATTGTCGACCTTCTCTGCGCGTCGTATGGAAGAGGTTGGCCCCGCCTAAACCTTTTCGGCGTGCTCTCAGTCCAAATGTCGTGATGATGCGTGAGCGAAGCAGACGCCGGATGTTGCCGCTGTTGCTCGTCACTATTGGCGTCGGTGTGCTGGATGTCGGGGCAGCACTGAGCGGCGCATCGAGGCTGGATCGTCCGCACGCCGGTAAATTTCGTGTGTCTGATCGCTCACCTCTCGACGACTGCGCGATGTTCGAGCTGTTCGATCAGGTTGCGCGCGTCGCGAACGTCCCGCTCGGATTTGAAAACGTCCTGGGCTGCGGGTTCGGCCAGCGCACCGCTCTGGCAATCGACCGTACGACCGTCCTCGTGGCATCGACGCCGCGTGAAGCATTCGACGAGGTCGCGGCGCTTAGCGGTCACTTCCGCTGGGAAGAGATCGACGGGATGGCCGTCGTCAGGCCGTCATCCGCGTGGCACGAACGTGACAATTTGCTGAACCTGCCTGCGCATTCGTTTCAGTTGATGAATGTCGATGCCCGCGATGCGCTGTATCGAGTGCTCGATGCCGCAACGCCCAACGTCGGGTACGAGGTGAGCCGCAAGCAGGCGTCGGGCGTACTCGACGCGCCAGTGTCCGTCGACTTCGGCGGCGGCAATTTGCTGCGAGCGCTGAACGCGATTGTTCGCGCAAAGGGCGACGCAGAGTGGCGCGTCGGCTATTCGAAAGGAGAGGCAGCGATTCTGATCGGCAGGCTCAGCAAGCTCAACGAACCCGCCGTCGGGTACGTCAGCCGGATCGTTTGGAAAGCGCCGGGCGCCGGCGGTGCGATCGTCGAACCCTAACGAACCACACGAACCTTTCGAACCACACGAACCTTTCGAACCCCTCGAACCTTCTTAAAAACGTCGTCCATCATCCTCGACGTGAGTTTCCCGGTGTGCGTGTTCTG
>DASQJC010000420.1:0-5686 GCA_035631255.1 Candidatus Eremiobacteraceae bacterium
GACGTCATCATCGACACGTCGAAGCTGACCCTCTCCGCGCTGAAAGAAAAGCTCGGTCATGCGGTTGCCGGCGACCACGTCGTCGAATCGATGACCGCGTCGGTCGTCGCGTTCGGGTTCAAGTTCGGCATCCCGCTCGACGCCGACATGGTGTTCGATGTCCGCTTCTTGCCGAACCCGAATTACGTCGACGACTTGCGACCGCTGACGGGCTCGCATCCGAGCGTCATCGCGTATCTCGAGCACGCGCCGGAAGTCCAGTCGTTCAAACAGGAACTGTTCCGCTTTATCGATTACCTCGTGCCGCGCTTTATCCAAGAAGGCAAGGCGCACTTGACGATCGGCATCGGATGCACCGGCGGACGTCATCGGTCGGTCTTTTTCGCGAATGAACTCGCGGCGCATCTGCGCAGCCAGCGAGTCCAAGCGTTCGTGGAGTTCCGCGATGTTCAACGGTGACGGCCGCGCTTCGCTCCAGCGGATGTCGCGTTGGCTGCTGCCGGGCATGCAAGTCAAGCGCTGGCTTTTCGTCGCCATCCTGGGTGTCTTTCTGTTCCTCGACGGCTTCGGCCGCGTCCTAAACTCGCACGACTTCGACTTCCACGTCAACGAGACGATCGACCGCATCGTCGTCCAAGACGCGCAACTCCACGCTTCGACGCTCCAGTGGATCTTCATGATCTGCGGCGTCATCCTCATCTACTTCGGCCTGCGCCAGTGGATGCGCTCGATCGTCTACGCTTTGAGTCCGCAGGATAGCGAGCGTCTCGTCGAGGTCATCTACGAGCGCCGACAGCTCGACCGCGGCACGCGCATCGTCGCGATCGGCGGTGGCACCGGTCTTTCGACGCTGCTTCGCGGTCTCAAAGAATACACGTCGAACCTGACGGCGATCGTCACGGTCACCGACGACGGCGGATCGAGCGGACGGCTGCGCCAGGAGCTCGGCGTCTTGCCACCAGGCGACATCCGCAACTGTCTCGTCGCGCTCGCCGACAGCGAGTCGATGATGACCGACCTCTTCCAGTATCGTTTCAACGAAGGCAACGGACTCGTCGGCCATTCGTTCGGCAATCTCTTCATCGCCGCGATGAGCGGCATCGCCGGCGACTTCGACCGCGCGATCAAGGAGAGCAGCAAGGTCCTCAACATCAAAGGACGCGTGCTTCCGTCGACGCTCGCGAACGTCGCGCTCGAAGCGACGCTCACCGATGGATCGAAGGTGCTCGGCGAAACGGCGATCTCGAAGTCGGGCTCGCAGATCCGCAGACTCGCGCTCATCCCGGGCGAATGCAAGCCGCTCGTCGAGACGCTCGAGGCGATAGCTGCAGCCGACGTCATCATCCTCGGCCCCGGCAGCCTCTACACGAGCATCATGCCGAATCTACTCGTGCCGGGAATCGCTGCCGCCGTCGTCCGCGCGCCGGCGCTCAAAGTGTACGTCTGCAACATCATGACCCAGCCGGGTGAAACGGACAACATGAGCGCGAGCGATCATGCCCGCGCCTTGCTCGGCACTGCGACGGGCCGGCTATTCGATTACGCGCTCGTCAACGTCGAGCAGCCGCAGCGCTTGCTGCGCGCCTATGAGTCGGAAGGCGCGCACCAGGTCGCGCCGGATTTTGATGCAGTCGCTTCGTTGGGCGTCACCCCTGTGCCGGGCCGTTTCGTTTCAGAGGAACAGCTCGTCCGCCACGATCGCAAGAAACTAGCGCAAGCGCTCATCAAGCTCATCATGCAACGCGGCGACGCAGCTGGTTTGACCGCGGTTCATCAATAGGAATGGCCGCGGCGGTCGACCATAAAGGTCGACCGCTCCTTTTCGAATTCAACTGGCACGACCGCGGCGGTCGAGATTATCTCGACCGCTCCTAGATTATTTTGACGAAATTTTATCCTTAAGCTTGTTGGCGAGGCGTTCGGCGGCATCGGTCGTCAGTTCACAAGCGCGATGCATGTCTTCTTCAGAAGGCTGACCTTTCACGAGCGGCTCGGCGGCCAACAAATGAAGCTTCTCGAGATCATCGCCACGCAAGTCGACCGTGCCGGCGACCGCCGCTACCGGGATCCCACGCTCGTGTGCGGCCGTGGCGACCGCGAACGGCGCTTTGCCGGCAAGCGTCTGCCGATCGAGCTTGCCCTCGCCCGTTACGACGAGCGACACGCCCTTGAGGCGCTTATCAAATCCGATGAGATCGAATACAAGGGCGGCGCCGGGATCGAGCTTCGCACCCGCCAACGCAAGGAATCCGCCGGCGATTCCACCCGCAGCGCCGGCACCCGGCACGTTGCGAACGTCGACGCCGGTCTTTTTCGCAACGATATCGGCGAAGTGCGTCAAGGCCGCATCGAGCACGCGAACATCATCGGGTGATGCGCCTTTCTGCGGTCCATAGATCGCGGACGCGCCGTTCGGACCGACAAGCGGGTTGTCCACGTCGCACGCGATGTCGATCGAAACACCACGCAACCGCGCGGAGAGCGCATCATCGTCGATCGTCACGAGTTTCGCAAGTGCCGCCCCGCCGCGCGGCAGCTCGGCACCTGATGCATCGAGGAAGCGCGCGCCGAGCGCCGACAACGCGCCTGCGCCGGCATCGTTCGTCGCGCTTCCCCCGATCGCGAGCACGATCCGTCGCGCACCCGCTTCGATCGCGCCAAGGACGAGTTCGCCCGTGCCGAACGTCGTCGCGGTGAGCGGATCATTCGAACCGGAAGGCACCAGCACAAGGCCGCTCGCGACGGCGAGCTCCACGATGGCGGTCTGCCCGTCACCCAACAAGCCGAACGACGCATCGACGCGGCGCCCATCCGGGCAGGTGACGGACCTCGAAACGCGACGTCCGCCGACCGCATCGAGCAGCGCGGTCGCCGTTCCGTCCCCGCCGTCAGCGACCGGTACGACGTCGATCTGCGCCGACGGCCAGACGCGCAAGAGGCCGGCTCGCATTGCATCGCCGGCCTCGCGGCCGGTCATCGAACCTTTGAACTTGTCGGGTGCGACGAGGATACGCATGACGTCATGATGCCCCGCGCGGAGGCCTACGTCACGCCTTGGCGTGCGCCTTGGAAGCGACCTCAGGGTTGAGCGCCGTCGGCGGCTGTTCGCCGGCGAAGAACGCGATGACGTTGCGTGCGGCTATCTCTGCCATCTTGCCGCGCGTCGCGTGGCTCGCGCTCGCGATATGCGGCAGCAAGACGACGTTGTCCATCGCGACGAGATCGGGCGATACCTTCGGCTCGAACTCGTAGACATCGAGGCCCGCGCCGGCGATGACACCGTCGCGCAGCGCCGCGACGAGCGCCGCTCCGTCGACGACCGGACCACGTGACGTGTTGATGAGGCACGCGGTCTTCTTCATCTTCTTCAGCGCCGCCGAATCGATGAGGTGGCGAGTTTCCGGCAGCAGCGGCACGTGGACCGAGACGAAATCCGATGTCGCCAGCAGCTCATCCAGCGGCACACGCCGGACGCCCAGCTCGCGCTCGACTTCAGGCGGCGCCGCGAAAGCATCCGAATAGACGACCTTCATCGAAAAGCCGCTCGCGCGGCGGGCCACACAGCGGCCGATGCGCCCGAATCCGACGATCCCCAATGATGCGTGATGGACGTCGTGGCCGAGCATCTGCATGATGCCCCAGCCGCCCCAATTGCCCGAGCGCATGAGTTTGTCGGCTTCGACGACGCGCCGAGCCGTCGCCATCAGCAGGGCGAATGCGAGATCGGCGGTCGTCTCGTCGAGGACTCCCGGCGTATTCGTCATGACGACGCCCGCGGCAGTGCCGGCGGGGATGTCGAGATTGTCGAAACCGACGGCGACGTTCGCGACGATCTTCACCGTCGGCAGCGCTTCGAGGACCGATGCGTCGACCTTCTCCGTCAGAAGACAGACGAGCGCATCTTTGCCGCGTGTCTGTTCGATCAGCTCCTCGCGCGAGGGCGCGCGGTCGTGTGGCCAAACGGTGACGTCGAAGTTTTCTCGGAGCAGCTTGAGCCCATGTTCGGGGATGACGCGGCTGACGAATACGGAGGGCCTAGCCAAGAGTCGTGCCTTTGCCGCGGCCGGTGTAGCCGAGCTTGGCCGATATCTCCTGTGCGGCTTGGACGACCGCTTTGACGATGCGATCGCGTTGGAGGTTCTGCTGACCGATCTTCGGCACCGCGACCGATATAGATGCGACGGGGCGGCCCGAGTAGTTGAACAGCGGCGCACCTGCGCAGTAAAGCCCTTCCTCGGTCTCTTCGTTGTCCTCGGCGTAGCCTTGGCGACGCACCTTTTCGAGCTCTTGGCGAAGCGCGTCCGCGTCGGTGATGGTGTTCTTCGTGAATCGCGCGAGCGGCCGCGCGGCGATGATGCGATCGGATTCGGCGCGATCGAGATGCGCGAGGAGGGCCTTGCCGATGGCCGTGCTATGGAGCGGCTTGCGTGCGCCGATGTCGGCATACATGCGGACCGAGCGGCGGCCGTCGATCTTGTCGATGTAGACGAATTCGGAGTCGTCGAGGACGCCGAGGAACGCGGTCTCGCCGAGTTGGCTGACGAGCTGCTCGAGGTGCGGCTTGGCGGCTGCGTGCGCCTCCATCGAGCGCAGGATGCCGCAGCCGACTTCGAACGCGCGCATGCCGAGCGAGTAGCGAGCATTGTCCGGGTTCCAGCGGACGAAACCGCGTGCGCGCAAGGTCTGCAGGATGCGGTGGACGCTGCTCTTCGAGAGGCCGATCGCCTGACCGAGCTCGCGCACGCCGACTTCCTTCGTCTGAGTCCCGAGATACTCGAGGATGACGAGCGCTCTGTCGACGGAGTTGACCTTGGATTCGCCGCGCGGTTTGGCGGCAGGGTTCATGTCACCTGAACTGATTGCCACGATCTCCTCCAGGTCTGGGAGCACGATGGAAGACGGATTGGAAGGCGCCGTTCGTGCGCGATGGGACGCAAAAACGACCTCGGAACGGGACAAGTTTCCGGTATGCTCTAGACGGTTCCTGTTTGCGAAACGCCCCGCCGGGCGTGCCGAGGGGGCGATTTACGAGGGCGAGAGGGTGAAATCGACCTCGTACTGCTTGCCTGCGCTGACGCTGACGTGCTGGTCGGGCGGGTTTTGATAGCCGGTCGCGGAGCAGCTGACGTCCGTGGTCGTCGTCGACGAGTCGATGGGTACTTGCTGCAGCGTATATTTGCCGTTAGCGTCCGTATGCGTGGTGACGACGAAATCGGCGGTCACCGCGGCGCCGACGATTGGCTGGCCGGACGATGACTTCACGACTCCCATGATCGTGCCGTAGTTGCCCTGCGGAGCAGCCGGGTTGCCGCCGCAACCGGCGAGCGCGAGCGAGACCACAAGCGCGGCGAGGAGCGCGCCCGAGCCGATGCTCCGTCGAAGAACGCTCATTGATGATGACTCCTGTCAAGCAGCCCTGGTGATGCCCGTTCTTACACTTACAACGAAACGAGGAGCGCCGCCGTCTACTCCGTCTTCCCTTTGCGGATGATCGCCACGTTGTACGACGGGTTGTAGGGTCCGAAGTGGACGAGCTCCCAGCCGTCGTTCAGGGCCTGGAGCAGCTCGTCCAGCCATGCGCGCGTCTTGCTCTCGCCGGTCAAGACGCCGTATTCATAATCCCCATCGGGTCGGTCCATCGTCGACCTCCGGCCACGACGTGCGGCACTATCGAATCAGAATAACT
>DASQJC010000421.1:0-7790 GCA_035631255.1 Candidatus Eremiobacteraceae bacterium
CGCCTGCCGCCCGACGAAGCGCGACGGACTGCCGCCATTCCCGGACCGTCCGACGGATAGAGCGCGAGCCGCCCGTCTTCGAGCCGCACGACCGCGCCAAACCGGCTGCAGTGGAGGATGGTGCCGCGGACGATCACGATCTATTTCTGCTGCGGCGCCGTCGGCGAGACGACGATGAAGACTTCGTGCGGCTTCACGAGCCCGAGCTGCTCGTGGATCAGCGGCACGAGATAGTCGGGATCGTGGAGCAAGGTGATCTGCTTTTGCATGCGCGCCGCGTCGGCGGTCAAGGCGGCGTTGCGATGCTCGACGTCGTCGACCTGCACGTGCAGCCGGTAGTTCTCCGCGGCGATGCGATACGTCTGAGCGCCGAACGCTCCGGCGAGCGCGAGCGCGGCGGCAGCGACGACGAGCTTCGACCCGAAGCGTGTCCAGAAGACGAGGCGCTTGCGCCAGCGAGGCGGCTTCGCCGCGGTACCGACTCGCTCGGCCGCGATGCGTTTGATCTTGAAGCGGAGGCTACCGCGCCGCGCGGTCATGCACGAGCTCCGTGTGCGCGCCTAACTTCCTGTACTTCTCATAACGACGGTCGAGGAGCGTTTCGGCATCGAGCTTCATGAGACGCTCGATAGCACGCCGGTCTGCTGCGAGCACCTTCGCGATCGTCACATCGGGATCTCGCTGCGCGCCGCCGAGCGGCTCTTCGATGACTTCATCGACGATGCCGAACTCGAAGAGATCGTCCGAGGTGAGCCGCAATCGCTTCGCCGCTTCTTCAGCCTTCGCCGCATCGCGCCAGAGGATCGATGCCGCGGGTTCCGGCGACGCGACCGAGTAGATCGAATGCTGGAGCATGACGATGTGGTCGCCGAGTCCGATGGCGAGCGCGCCACCGCTGCCGCCTTCGCCGGTGACATTGACGACGACCGGCGTCCGCAGGCCCGCGAGCAGCTTCAGGCTCGTGGCGATCGCTTCCGATTGGCCGCGCTCTTCGGCGCCGATGCCCGGATACGCACCCGGCGTATCGATGAACGTCACGATCGGCCGGCGGAATTTCTCGGCGAGGCGCATGATGCGCTGCGCTTTGCGATAGCCTTCGGGATGCGGCATGCCGAAGTTGCGATAGAGATTCTCTTTCGTGTCGCGGCCTTTTTGCTCGCCGATGACGCAGATCGGGATGCCGCCGAGGACGGCGAGGCCGGCGACGATCGACGGATCATCGCGATACGCGCGATCGCCGTGAAGCTCGACGAAGTCGTCGAGGCGCGAGATGTAGTCGAGCGCGAGCGGGCGCTTCGGATGGCGCGCCATGTGGACGCGCTGCCAGGGCGTGAGATTCTTGAAGATCTCGGCCTTGAGCAGGTCTGCGCGCGCCTCGAGCTTGCTGATCGCGTCCGATAAGTCGGCGCCTTGCGTCTTCTTCTGGAAATTCTTGAGATCTTGGATCTTTTCTTCAAGCTCGGTGAGCGGTTTCTCGAGTTCGACGATGACGTTCATGCCGGCACCCTCATCGTCAACAGTCGCAGCACGTTCGCAAGGCAGCCTTTGAGCTCGGTGCGCCGCACGACCATGTCGACCTGTCCGTGCTCGAGCAAGAACTCGGCCGATTGGAACCCTTCGGGCAGTTTTTGACGGATCGTCTGGTCGATGACGCGACGGCCCGCGAAGCCGATCGCGGCGCCGCTCTCTGCGATGATGACGTCCGCTTGGAATCCGAACGACGCGGAGACGCCGCCGGTCGTCGGATCGGTGAGTACCGCGACGAACGGCACACCGAGCGCGCCGAGCCGCTGGACCGCAAGGCTCGTCTTCGCCATCTGCATGAGCGCGATGACGCCTTCTTCCATACGCGCGCCGCCCGACGCGCACACGAGCACGGCAGGGAGCTTTTGACGGCCGCATTCTTCGAGCATCATCGCGATCTTCTCGCCGACGACGCTGCCCATCGTGCCGCCGCGGAATGCGAAGTCCATGACGCCGAGTCCGACTTCGATACCTCCGATGCGGCACGTGCCGACGACGATGCTCTCGAGCATGCCGGACTTCGAACGGTCTTGTGCGGTCTTCTCCGGATATGGGATGCGGTCGACCCATTGAAGCGGATCGCCGGTCGCGAGGTTACTGCCGATCTCGTGGAAGTCGCCGTCGGCGAGCAGCGCGACGCGATCGAGCGACCCGAGACGGAAATGATGCCCGCACTTCGGGCAGACGAACAAGCGCTCGGCGAGGTCTCTCTTGTAGACCCGCTCGTTGCAATCGGGGCAGACGACCCAGAGGGGATCGGAAGACGCTTCCGGTTTCGGAGCGCGGCGTCGCAGCCAGTTCGGTGTTGGCGCCACGGCGTTTATCCTCGCCTTCCGTTGCGGTCGCCGAAATAGAGCTTGCGCAGTTGTTTGAGGTAGTTGAAGATCTCGCCGCTGTTCAGCTTGCTCGAGCCATGCGTGCGATCGGTGAAGACGTACGGCACTTCCTTCGCTTTCTCGTACTTCCCTTTCGCGATGACTTCGAGCCCGATCTTGAAACCTATCGGATCGAGCTTCACGCCGTCGATGACCGATCGCTTGCAGAAGAAATAACCGGACGTGATATCTTTCACCGGCGTCAACGGTTTTGCGAGCGAGATCGCGACGCTCGACGTGATGCGCCGTCGCAGCGGCCAGTTCGTGATGCCGCCGCCTTTGACGTAGCGACTGCCGATCGCGAGTTCGCATTCGCCGCGTTCGATGCTGCCGACGAGGTCAGGTATGATCGACGGATCGTGACTGAAGTCGCCATCCATGCAGCCGAGGATGTCCGACGTGCACGTCGCCCATCCATCGATGACCGCCGACGAAAGGCCAAGCTTGCCTGCCCGGTGGACGCAGCGCACGGGATACTTGGCAGCGAGGCCGTCGACGAGCGCACCGGTGCCGTCGGGCGAGTTATCGTCGACGATGACGATCTCGCCGCGAATCGCCGCTTTGGAAAAGACATCCGTCAGGCTGGCGATGAGCCGCTCGATCCCACCGGCTTCATTATATGTCGGGATGATGACGGAAACGGTATGACCGTTCTGCACGTGGCTTCTTCTTCTGTCCCATGTAGCGGACGACCTCCTCGGCGGGTCGTGTCCACGGCCGTTGAATGTCGGATTCGATGTTCGACTACATCGCCGACGGCGTTTGGTATCATCGCGCGAAGTATCGATTTGGTGCGCTCGAATTTCCGCATGCCGTCACCGTCATCCGCAGGCGAGACGGCGGATTGATCATCCATGCTCCGGCGAAACTCGATGACGCGATTATCGATGCTTTGAAATCGCTCGGTGAAGTCTCGGCGATCGTCTGGCCGAGCTGGTGGCACGATCTGTATCTGCACCAGTGGGCGGATGCGTATCCGGAGGCGTTGCTCTTTGCCGCGCCCGATCTGCGTCACGTCGTCGCCGGACGCCCCAATTCACGCATCCTCGCTGACGGCGTCGCCATCGATGCTGATGTCGAAGTCATAGCGGTCGACGGCCTCAACGTGTGGCTCGACGAGTACGTCTTCTTCCACAAGCCGAGCAAGACGCTGATCGTCGCGGACCTCGTCGTGAACGTCAGGCCGGATCTGCCGTTCCCGACGAATGCGTTCTTCGCGCTCATGGGGGCGCGCTCGGGTCCGTTCGTGCCCTGGTTCTATCGAACCGTCGCGCGCGACAAGCGCGGACTTCGCGAGCAGCTCGACCGGATCGCATCGCTCGATTTCGAACGCCTCATCGTCGGCCACGGCGACAATATTCTTTCCGACGCGCGCTCGGTCTTCATAAATGCCGTCGATCGATTGTTCAGATGAACATCGACCGATGTAGTAGGCCGAGCGAAGCTCGGCTCGGCTTACCAGACGCGATCTGACGCGATCGCGGCGAGCAGCGCAGCTGCTGCCGTTTCAGTGCGCAAGATCGCCGGACCCAACGACACGAACGAAGCGCCGGCTTTTTTTGCAAGCTCGAGTTCTACATCGGTGAAGCTGCCTTCCGGCCCGATCGCGATCACGAAGGACGCGGTATCTTGATGCGCGCGAAGCGTTTCGGCCAGCGAGCCTTTCGGTGCGCGTTCCGATGCGACGATGAGCGTCGCCTTGACGGCCACGAGCGCGTCCGCGAAGGCGAGCGGCTCCTCGACCGTCGGCAGAATGTTGCGGCGTGACTGCTGCGCAGCAGATCGGGCGATCCGCCGCCACCGCTCTACCTTGTGCTCCGACGCCTCCGATTCGCTGCGCTCGCAGCGCACGGGGACTATCCGGCGTGCGCCGAGCTCGACGCACTTCTCGACCACGTCGTCGAACTTCGTACCCTTGATGAGCGCCTGCAATATCGTCACGTCCAGGCCGATGTCGCCTCCGCCCTCAGGTGAAGGGCGGAGGATGTGAGCGGTCGCGCAATCGGCCGTCGCAATGACTGCATCCCACGCGACGCCGCCCGCGACGACGACGATCGGCGCATCCGCGCGAAGCCGCAAGACGTGCGAGGCGTGGTGCATATCGTCCGGCTCGAGCGCGATCGTGGCCCCGATCGAAACAGGCGCAGCGACAAAGAAACGCGGCGCGCTCACGCTCGGCGGTCCTTCACGTGCGCGAACGCGAACCACTCGCCGCTCTTGCGCTCTTCGTCAAGGCGAAAACCGTGACTCGATAACACGTCGAGCAACGAGCGACGGCCTCGGCGAGTGATGCCGCTTGTCACGAGTACGCCACCGCGAACAAGTGCCTGCGCGAAAGCCGGCGCCAGCGGTTCGAGCGCGTCGGCCGTGATGTTCGCGACGATGATCGACGCGCGGGGAAAGGTCGGCGACACCCCCGACGCACGTTTCACCGCCGCAGCTCGAACACTGTTAGCGCGAAAGTTGTCGCGCGTCGCGCGGACCGCGATCGGGTCGACATCGCACGCGTAGACGCGAGCGCCGCGCTGCGCGGCCGCGATGCTGAGGATTCCCGAACCGCAGCCGACATCGATGACGTTCGCGCCGCGCCGCACGCGTGCGAGCAAAAGGTCGAGCGCCATCTTCGTCGTCGCATGTTGACCGGTCCCAAAGGCCATGCCCGGATCCAACATGATAGTTCGCGCGTCCTTTGGTGCCTTGAAATCACGCCGCCACGAAGGCACGACGTACGTTGCGGCTGCGACGCGCATCGGTTTGTAGTAGCGCTTCCAGCCGCTCGCCCAGTCGTCGTCGCGCACGCTCGCCGTCGACATACGCGCGCTTTTGATCAGCCTCTGCCTGCGCGCTCGCGCGATCGCCGATCGAAATGACCGCTCGGCACGCAGCGCGCGATCGCCGCTGACGTAGGCCGATATCCGGAAATGCGACGGACGCCCGCCGGCGTCCGATCCGAATCCGCCGCGCGGGGCGAGCTCTTCGACCGATGTCTGCACTCCGGTCGCCGCTGCGAGCAGCGCGTTCGCCTGCTCCAAGTCGGAAGCACCGACGCGCAAGCTCAGGCGCCGCCACCTCATTCGCCGCCGAACGCTTCCTTGACGCGCTTGAAGAAGCCGCGATCCTCCGACTCCTCGCCGCCCGCGCGCGCGAATTCTTCGAGCAGCTCCTTCTGCTTGCGGCTGAGTTTTTTCGGCACGCGGACGAAGACGTTGACGATGAGATCGCCGCGCGCACCGCGCTGCATCCGCGGCAAGCCGCGACCGCCGATTCGGAACGTCGTGCCGTTTTGCGTGCCCGGCGGCAGATCGATCGTCGCGGTTCCGTCGAGCGCTTCGAGCTCGAGCTTCGCCCCGAGCGCCGCTTGCGTGAACGAGATCGCGGTATCGCAATGGAGATCCGGCCCGTCGCGTTCGAAGATCTCATGCGGCTTGATGTTGATGTAGACGTAGAGATCGCCGTACGCGCCGCCGCGCTCGCCCGCTTCGCCGAGCCCTTGGAACCTGACGCGCGAACCTTCGTCGACGCCCGCCGGCACTTTCACTTCGACTTGCTGCAGCTCATCGCGTCGGCCCGAGCCCTTGCACGTCTTGCACGGCGACGTGATGACGCCGCCGGTTCCGCCGCACTTGAGGCATGTGCCGGTCGTCATGAACTGACCGAGCGGTGTTTGTCGAACGGCGCGCACCTGACCCTGACCGTGACATTCCGGACAAGTCGTCGGCGCGTGGCCGTCCGCCGATCCGCTGCCGCGACAGGAATTGCAACGAGCGAGACGCGTGAATTTGATCTGACGCGTCGCGCCGCTCAGGACTTCTTCGAACGTGACCTCGATATCGTAGCGAAGGTCGGCGCCGCGCGGCGGGCCGCTGCGGCGTTTTCCGCCTGCGCTCGCTGCACCGAAAAAGAGATCGAAGATGTCGCCGATGCCTTCGCCGCCGAAGCCGGGACCAAATCCCCCCGCGCCTTGCCCGGACGCTCCCGGTATCGTGCCGAAGCGATCGTACTGCGAACGCTTCTGCGGATCGGAAAGGATCGCATATGCCGCGTTGATCTCTTTGAATTTCGTTTCGGCGGCCGATTTGTCGCCGTCGCGAACGACGTCGGGGTGATGCTTGCGCGCGAGCGTGCGATACGCTTTTTTGATATCCTCATCGGTCGCGCCGCGAGCGACGCCGAGGATCTCATAGAGGTCGCGGTGTGTCGCCACTATCCGTCAGTCCGCTCGATCGGCCGGATCAGTCGTCGAACTCGCCGGCGAACAGCGAATTCAAGCTATCCGCCATGCAGTTGACGAGAGCGATGAGGCGCGCGTAGTGCATGCGTCGCGGTCCGAGCACGCCGACGGCGCCGACGTTGCGGATGCCTACCTTGTACGGAACCGTCAGCACGCTGCACTCGCTCATGTCGGCGTTGCCGAGCTCGCTGCCGATCGCGACGCGCGTTCCTTCGGAACCGAGCGACGACTGAAGCAGCGCGTAAAGCGTGCGCTGCTCTTCCATGAGATCGAGGATCGCGCGCAGCTTGCGGAAATCGCGGAACTCTTGCTGGTCGAGCAGGTTGTTCGCGCCGCCTGCATAGAGGCGACGTTCGACTTCCG
This sequence comes from Candidatus Eremiobacteraceae bacterium, assembly GCA_035631255.1. Lineage (GTDB taxonomy): Bacteria > Vulcanimicrobiota > Vulcanimicrobiia > Eremiobacterales > Eremiobacteraceae > JANWLL01. Next base: position 6,994 of record DASQJC010000421.1, read on the forward strand.
TCTCGCCCTGTTCGGCGAAGAGGCCCGCGAGGATCCGGACCAGTTGAAGCGGCATCGGCGTTTCTCGCGACGCCGAGCCAAGGTCGTCGATGCTGATCTCGCTGAGCGGCCGGCCGGCGAAGCGCCGGTTGAGGTTGTCGCACGCGCGCGCCAGCGAATCGGCGTCGATCGTCTCATCGACTTCGACGGTCGTCTGGGCCGCCAGACCGAGGTCCGTGACGAGGACGATGTGGATGCTGTGGCTCGCGACCCAGATGAGTTGGACGTGGCTGAGCACCTGGCTTCGCAGCCGCGGTGCGATCGCGAACGCGATGCTCTTCGTCAGGTTCGAGAGGACGTGCGACGCTTTGTCGACGGCGGTGTCGAGCTGACGGCTCGCCTGACGCACTTCTGCGCGGATTCGCGCGCGCTCGTCGGTCGACAGCGCTTCGGGGAGCATGAGGTGGTCGACGTAGTAGCGATAGCCGCGATCGGAGGGCACGCGCCCCGCCGATGTGTGCGGCTGATCGAGATAGCCCTCTTCCTCGAGCGTCGCCATCTCGGCACGCACCGTCGCCGGGCTGACGCCGAGGTTGTATTTCTGCGTGAGCATCGCGGAGCCGACCGGCTCGCCGGTCGCGATGTATTCGTACACGACGGTGCCGAGAATCGACATACGCCGCCGGGCGAGCGGCTCGTCCGGCGGTTGTGGCGTCGGGGTGGTAGGCGCGGGCGCAGCCGCCGCCTTTGAGGGGCCTTGCCTCTGCTTTTCCCGTCGCGCCGGGGTCGATCTCTCGGCCATTAGCAATCGTGCTCCT
>DASQJC010000422.1:0-4134 GCA_035631255.1 Candidatus Eremiobacteraceae bacterium
AAGTATGCGCACAGCTCGAAGAGGAGCGATTCAATCGTGAAGAACGCCACGTCGGCGGGCTTGCCGAGCTCGCCGTAAAGACGAAGCGTCAGCCAAAGCGGGTCGCCGCCATGCAGCTCGAAAAGATGCGCCGGCATCTGCCCGTAGAACATGATCGCTTCTTCCCACGTCTGACCGAGTTCGATCGTGAACATGCGCGCGCCGTTCGGTCCGATCGTGTCGGAATGCGACATCATCTTCGCGTGAAAGCCGAGCGTCAGCGGCGTGTACGAGATCGTCACCGCGCCCGACGTCTCCTCGTACCCGCCGTCGAGCAACAAGAGGAAGAACGGCAACGCGTGCAGGTGCTCTTCGATCGTCCGCGGATGACGGTGCGTCACTTCGGACAGGATCGCGTCGGCGATGCGGATCGAGTGCGTCTCGCCGTAGAAGTGCCCTGGCTCGAGCTGCTGCGACATTGGTGAAGATTTCTTGCGGCATAGTATCGAGGGCCTTCGCCGCGGCTTGTGGTAGTACGGACTTTCACAGATGAAAACGCAAATCTCATTCAAGACCATAGTCGTATGTGCCGCGATGTGCGCCGTAACCGCGATGCAGCCGGCTGCCGGCAGGCCCGGCTCGGCGACCTATCACGGTATCGCCGCCGCCGGCGCCACTTCGCTTCGCTCCTCAGTCACCGTCGAGGGCAACGGTCTGACCCGAACGCTTGCGATTTCCGAAAGCCCCGCGAACTCGGACGCGCACGTCAAGACGTTTGACGTCGATATGCAAAAGCGGATGCATTTGATCGTTGTCAGCGACGATCTTACGCAGTTCATGCACATCCACCCATCGCTTCAGCCCGATGGCACGTTCCGGATCACGACGACGTTTCCGAGGCCGGGCTTCTATCATCTGTATGCCGACGCCGAGCCCCACGGCTTTGGCCATTCGGTCTTCCGGTTTGACGTGCCGATCGATGCGACGTTGCAGACACGATCGACATCGCTGTCACCGCTCGCCGTCGCCAACGTGGGGCCGTATCGAGTCCGTCTAAGCACGGCCTACCTGAAGGCCGGCAGCGATAATCCGCTGCTCATCGCGATCACGAAAGATGGCGAGCCTGCGTCGGACCTCCATCCGTACCTCGGTGCCTACGCGCACATCGTGGCGATCGGCGTCAAGGATCTGTCGTACACGCACATCCATGCCATTGACATGAGCGCGATGGAAAACGGCGGACCGATGGAAGGTGGACAGGGCATGGCTCCAAGTGCGACCGTGCCGGCGACGATGGACGTCCACGTCAACCTCCAGCGGCCTGGTCTCTATAAGGTTTGGGTGCAGTTCCGTGGCGGATCGCAGGTCTACGTGGCTCCACTGGTGGTTACTGCAAGATGACCGCAAACCACGGCGCCACCCGAAAATGACGTAGGGTCGACCTCACACGGAGCGCGAACCAAAGCATCCCTCTTAACGGGAGACCACTATGATGCGCGCGCTCGTTCGTGGATCGATCGCCTTATCTACGTGCTTCATTTTCGTTTCTAACGACGTCGCGTCGGCGGCTTGCGTCGGAAATCCAGTGACGACGCCCATCCTCGGTCCGGCTGGTCATCAATTCAACGCTGCGGCCATGGTGTCGACTCGCGATGCGTGGGCCGTAGGACAAGTGTCGAGCGAGTTCGGCAACGCTACGGCGACGCTGGCCGAACATTGGGATGGGTCGAGTTGGACGGTCGTTCCAACTCCGAGCCCTGGTCTCGGATGGGACGTTGGTGACGGACTAAACGGAGTCGCCGCCGTCGCGAGCAACGACGTGTGGGCAGTCGGACAAAGCGGTTTCTATTTCGGCGGCCAATCCGCAATGATCGAACACTGGGATGGCTCGCAGTGGAGCGTCTTCTCGTCCCCATATGTGCCGTCCAGCAGCCTGACTTCAATTTCCGCGACTTCGTCCAACAACGTTTGGGCCGCGGGTTTCTACTACAGCAACTACAAGACATATGCGCTCGTCGAGAGATGGGATGGGACCCAATGGTTTATCGTGACCGACAACCTGCCCGGGTTGACCTCGATAAGCGCGACGTCGCCGACAGATGTGTGGGCGACAGGCAACGACGTGCAACATTGGGATGGATCGAGCTGGACGGAAGTCTCAACCGCCAACGCGTTCAAGGTGGCAGCAGTCAGCCGGAAAGACGTGTGGATCATCCAAGGCCGCGAGCAGCTCGTGCACTGGGATGGATCGACCTGGACGACTTTCAGCTCTCCGCAAATCGGCAATCTGTGGGATATCAAAGCGAACTCGACCACAAACGCCTGGGTCGTCGGATATCTCTACGACAACCAGCCGGAAACGGAACACTGGGATGGATCGACGTGGACGCAAATCACGACGCCGACAAACGGTCACGACGGGACTCTCTTCGGAATCGCGCTGAAAGGTTCGGACGCGATCGGTGTCGGTTCCCACGCAGGAGGAATCTTGCACGAGCCGATCGGTCTGGAGATGGCGTGGAATGGATCGAGGTGGAGACTCAGGCCCTCTCCTGTCGTCGACCCCCTTTCGAACACATTCAACGCGGTGTTTGCTAGTTCGCCGAACGATGCGTGGGCCGTCGGATGGCTCGCAACCCCGGGCAGTTTTCAATATCCCGAGGGGAACGCGTTCCCTTTGACCGAGCACTGGAATGGTCAAGATTGGCAGTCGGTACGTCCACCCGTCAAAGCTGTCAACCTCGAAGACGTCGGCGGAATATCGTCCACTCAGGTTTGGGCCGTCGGCAACGGGGGTGAACCGTGCGGTAATGGCCAGGGTGTGCTCGAGCATTGGAACGGCGTCAAGTGGGAGAATGAGTCGCCTTTCGTCTGCGCGAGCGCAGGCTCAGATCTCGGATCGCTAGCCGTGATCAGCAAGACCGAACTTTGGGCGGTTGGGTCGGATTCCGAGATCGGCGCCCGTGGCAGTGAGATCACGCATGAGCTCGTCCTTAGACGGCAAAGCAACGTATGGACGACATTTCAAATGCCCGACGATCCGTACACGGGCGGATTGTCGTCGATTCGAGCCGCCTCGGCCGACGACATCTGGGCTGTCGGAGTCTCAATCCCGACGACTCAGGGCCATTCTGCAAGCCTAATCTACCATTGGGATGGAACCACGTGGACCGACTTCCAGTTCCAAAACCCTGAAGCGGTGGGTAACCTTGACGCCTTAGCCGTCGTGAGCGCCACCGATGTGTGGGCCGTCGGCGGTCAGTCGCGGAGCCGGCGTGGCAAGGTCGAGCCGCTTATCGTCCACTTCGATGGTACGAGCTGGACCGAAGTGCATCATCTACCGCCGCCGTCGAGCGGTGCACTCACAGCCATCGTCGCGATTTCTGCTAACGACGTATGGGCTTCTTCTCCATCATCATTTATCGCGCACTGGAATGGGTCGACCTGGTCGTTCTTCGCAACCGCGAGCGGCGATTCACCGGCGGCGCTCGGCGTGATCCCAGCGTTGCACACTGTTTGGTCGGTAGGTTCGTATCCGACCCCTTACTTGAACGCTCAAGCGTGGTCGGCGTTCTACCACTGCTGACCTTTCTTAACGCGCTCTAAACTAGCCGCTAAGAAATGGTGGAGTACCATTCGAAGGACGACCACGTGCTGCATTCGACGGATCGAGCGCGGCACACCCAAGGCAAGGGTCGGTTCGAAAAAGACTCGCCACAGGGGCGTTGACGAATCGGTAGACTTGCATGGGTTTTCACAGAAAGAGCCGGCCGACGCGAGCGGCCGGCATCTTTTTTTTGGACGCGCAGTTGATGGACACGCACCTACGAATGGTGCTTGTTCACCGTCGCGTAGCCGATGCTCTTCGCCTCGGTAGTTGACTTGCCGCGGGCGCGCTCTGATTCCGCGATATGCTCGGCTTGGCGTTTCTCTTTCGCCGTGTAGCGATGCTTCGATGGATTTTGTTTGTTGACGGTAGCATAACCGATCGCTTCCGCCTCAGTCTCCGGCATGCCGCGCGCCTCTTCACTCTCTTTGATATGCTCGACTTGGCGGTGTTCTTTTTCCGTGTATCGATGTTTTTTCGGCATGCATATTGTATGCCCGCATCTCGTTTCGCGATCTAAACGTTGCGTGTTTCGGGACTCCTGCTGT
>DASQJC010000423.1:0-2268 GCA_035631255.1 Candidatus Eremiobacteraceae bacterium
CGCGGGATGAGCTCCATCGCGAACGCCGTGATGTTTTGCGCCGCCAGGAGCTTCGCGCTTTGCGGCGCGGTGAGCGGAGCGAGAAACGCGATGAGCGCGGTGCCCTGGCGCAGGAGAGCGACCTCGGCGTCCTGCGGGCGCTGCACTTTGAGGACGAATTCTCCGCTTCCATAGACCTCTTGGGCGCTCGACGCGATCGTCGCGCCCGCGGCTTTGTAGGCGTGTCGAGGAAACCCGCGGCGGCTCCGGCGTTCGTCTCGACGGCGACCGCGTTGCCGGTTTTTATAAGACGCGATACCGCGTCCGGAGTGAGCGCGACACGGCGCTCGCCCGGGGTTGTCTCCCGGGGGACGGCAACGTTCAAGAATCACCCTCCATAGGCCGATGCACGAAGTCGGTTCGCGAGCAATCGTCACAAGGTCGACCGCATCGGGTCGACCTGATATGCGACCCAATCTTCCCTGCCCGCGTCACTCTTCCTATTTTCTCACCGTCTGCTCAGGCCACGCCCAGGTCGGGCCCGATAGAATGAGACGAGAAGGGCAGTGCTTTTAGGAGTCGGTTCGAGATGAAACGCGCCAAGATCATCGGGCTCATCGGGATCGCGGTGCTGGCCATCGCTGTGCTCGGGGCGGCACGAACCGTTATGCCGCATGATAAGTCGGTCACTTCGGCGAGTGACGCGACGCCGATGCCGATGTCGATGCCGATGCCGAGCGGCGATAGTCGACCGCCCGACATGACCGCCGGCATGGGACCGCACATGCACATGACGCCGACGATGCCTTCACAACCCGGCGACGCGCAGCGCGCGCAAAAGATCGTCGACACGTTGCGCTCGTGGATCGGCAAATATCAGGATTATCACGCCGCCGAACAAGACGGCTATGTCGAGTTCTTGCCTAACATACCGCAAAAGCAATATCATTTCACGAACTACAGCAACGCGATGGCGAATCAGACGACGTTCGATCCCACCCGTCCGACGTCGTTGTTGTACGCGAAGACATCCGATGGCTACCAGCTCGTCGGCGCGATGTATACCGCGCCACGCGCCGCGACGCTCGCCGATCTCGACGCACGCGTTCCGCTGTCGATCGCGCACTGGCACGAGCACGTCAACTTCTGCAAAGGTCCGCCCGGATCGACGCGAGCCGACTATCTCGGTCCGAATGCGAGGTTCGGACTCGAGGGTTCGATCTCGACGGAAGACGCATGCCGCGCCGCCGGCGGAACCTTCATCCCCGTCATCTTCAACTGGATGGTCCACGTCTATCCGTTCGAGCGAAACACCGCAGATATATGGAAGGTAGGCGGTCGACCATAAAGGTCGACCGTTACAGAGGTCGACAACAGCGCCGCCATCGAACCCTTCATGTCCATGAATCCGCAAGAACTCACACCAAAACGCATCGTCGCAGAACTCGACCGCTACATCGTCGGACAGGCGAGCGCGAAGCGGGCGGTCGCCATCGCGTTGCGCAACCGTTTTCGCCGCGAACGCCTCCAAGGCGACATGCGCGACGAGGTCATCCCGAAGAACATCCTCATGATCGGCCCGACCGGCGTCGGCAAGACGGAGATCGCACGGCGACTTTCGTCGCTCGTCGGCGCGCCGTTCGTCAAAGTCGAGGCGACGAAATATACGGAGGTCGGTTACGTCGGGCGCGACGTCGAATCGATGGTCCGCGATCTCGTCGAAGCGAGCATCCGGATGTTGCGCGAGGAGCGGCTCACGGAGACGCGCGGCAACGCCAAAGACCTCGCGATCGAAAGGCTCGCCGATATCATCGACCCATCGACGCGCTCGGTCCACGCACAGCAACAGTCGCCCTTCTCGACGCTGTCGGCGATGCTCGGTGGTCGCGGCGGCTCACCGGCGCAACCCGAACCGTCCCCGACGCCGCGATCGGACGAGGTCGAAGAGCGGCGGCGCAAGTTGAAGAACGAGATCCGCGACGGTTTTTACGACGTGCGCATGATCGAGATAGACGTCGAGGAGACGCCGCAAGTGCTCGGCGCGTTCGGCGGTCCGCAGTTCGAGGAGATGGGCGGCAATCTCGGCGAGATGATCGGCAACATGCTGCCGAAGCAGCGCAAGAAGCGCCGCGTCACCGTCGCGGAAGCGCGAGAGATATTCGCGCAGGAAGAGTCGGCGAAGCTCGTCGACAACGAGACGCTCAAACGTGAAGCCGTGCGGCGAGCCGAGACGAACGGCATCATCTTCATCGACGAGATGGATAAGATCGCGGGTGGCGGCGGTGCGGG
>DASQJC010000424.1:0-2828 GCA_035631255.1 Candidatus Eremiobacteraceae bacterium
GTGAACGTCAAGCGGCAATCGACGTTGCTCGCGACGCGCGGCGCTTCGAACTCGTCGCCGCTGCGCAACGCGACGCCCGAAACAGCGCCGTTGCGCGTCGTGATCTTCGCGACTTCGGCTTCGGTGCGGATCTCGACGCCGAGATCTTTCGCCGCGGGTGCAAGCGCTTGCGTCAGACCGCCCATGCCGCCGCGCACGTAGCTCCACACGCCGCGCTTGCCGTTCGTCTCACCCATGACGTGATGGAAGAGCACGTAAGCCGTGCCAGGCATCGATGGTGAGGCGAAGGCGCCGATGATCGCATCGGTCGCGAGCGTCGCTTTGAGCTCTTCGGATTCGAACCAGCGGTCGAGGATCGGTCGCGCGGGGCCGGTGAGGACTTCGACCGCCTCACCCATCGCCGGACCGAGTTTGCGCATCGCTTTGCCCATCGGCGCCATCTTGAAGAGATCGCCGAGCGACGGATGCATGATGTCGGGCGGCGTCATCGTCAGCGTCGGCTCGACGACCGAGGCGACCCGCTCGAGCATGCGCTCGTACTTCGGATAGTTCTCAGCATCGCGTGCGCTGAACTTGCCGATCTCGCGCACGTTCATCGCCGCATCGGGTCCGAGCAACAGGTAGCGGCCGTCGGCAAATGGCGAGAACGACGACGGGTTGCGTTCGACGACGTCAAAACCGTAATCGTGCAGGCGCAGATCGCGGATGATCTCCGGCCGGAATAAGCTGTTGACGTACGCGGCAGTCGAGACTTTGAAGCCCGGAAACGTCTTCTCTTCGGTGACACATGCGCCGCCGACGATGTATCGTCGCTCGAGCACGAGCACTTTCCATTTCGCGCGTGCGAGGTAACACGCGGTCACAAGACCGTTGTGCCCACCGCCGATGACGATAGCGTCGTATCGTGCTGCCATAAACCCCTCACAAAGAATTGCGCAACGTGCGACGATTCGCTTCGCGCTCGCGGCGGTCATTTCAACCGAAGAGATTGGCGAAAAGGCGCGTGACGGAGCGCATCCTTTTGGCGGGATAACGCCGCACACGGCCTTCTCACCGAAATCTAACGCCTGGTTCAAGTCACCCTCACGGCGCGCGCAGTAATATCAATGCGGACGACCGATGACTACTCAGCCGCAAGACGACCAATTCAGACCAAGGGGCAGCGTAGACCCATCGAGCGCGCTGCTGCCATATCGCGGGCCTTGGAGCCCCCGACTCGCCGCTCACCTCCTCAGACGCGCGGGATTCGGGGGCTCTCCGGCCGAGATCGATGCCGCTGCGAACGCCGGCATGGACGCGAGCGTCAGTCGACTGCTCGATCCGCAGCCCGACTCGCTTCCGCCATCGCCGCAAGGCGATCTCACGTATGGGCCTATGGCGCCGCCGGACCAGCGGCGCGACGCGTATCTTCGGGCGGCGTCGTGGTGGGTCGACCGCATGCTACAGACGCCGAACCCGCTCGTCGAACGCATGACGTACTTCTGGCACAACCACTTCACGAGCGCCGTGCAAGGCGGCATCACGCCCGCGATGATGGTCGTGCAGAACCAGTTGTTCCGCTCAAACGCGCTGGCCAACTACGCGGATCTGACGCACAAGGTCGCGCGCGATCCGGCGATGCTCGTCTATCTCAACGGCAACCAGAACCGCAGCCAGCATCCGAACGAGAATTTCGCGCGCGAGCTCATGGAGCTGTTCTCGATGGGCGTCGGGAACTACAGCGAGCAGGATGTCCGCGAAAGCGCGCGAGCCTTCACCGGCTGGATCGTGCCCCGCGACGGCATGAGCGCGCGCTTCATCGACCGGTTTCACGACGCCGGCTCGAAGACGTTCCTCGGTCACACCGGCACGTTTGCCGGCGACGACATCATCGACATCATCATGGGTCAGCCTGCGACCGCGCAGTTCATGGCGCGCAAGTTCTTGCGTAACTTCGTCTACGACGATCCCGAGCCGGAGCTCGTCGATGCGACGGCTTCACATTTTCGCGATTCCAAATATGACGTCGCCGATCTGCTCAACACGGTGCTCCGTTCGAACGTCTTCTACTCCGACCGCGCCTACCGGAGCATCGTCAAGAGCCCGGTCGATCTCGTCGTCGGTTCGTTGCGGACCGTTGGCGTGACGAAGTCGACACCGCGCGTCGTCGTCGCGATGAACGGGATGGATCAAGTGCTCTTGCGGCCGCCGAACGTCGCGGGGTGGCCTGGCGGATCGCAGTGGCTCAACCAAGGCACGATTCTCGCACGCCTCAACTTCCTCAACCAGCTCGTCTCGTTCCGCGCGGCGACGCCGGATGCGTCAGCTTCGACGGCGTCGACAGGAATGGCCTCGACCGGAATGAGCGGCGGCGCGATGACCGGCGGCTCGGCAACTGGTTCGTCGACTGCTCCGTCTACCGGAACTCCAACGAAGTCACGGCAGCTACTGCAAGCGATGCCGGCGACAGCGGGTCCGCTCGCGTGGTTGGGCGGCGTCTCGGAGACAGATCCTTCGGCGGTCGCCGCGCGCGTGCTCGACCTTACCGTGCAAAACGACGCGACCGATGAGCAGCGTCAATCGATCGTCGGCTTCCTCACGACCGACGGCGTCGGAAACCCGGTCGAGCTCAATGGTGAGAACATCGACGAAAAGGTGCGCGGCGCGATGAGTCTCGCGATGGCGTTACCAGCGTATCAACTGGAATGAACGGCACGATATGAGCACGCGAAGACAGTTCATCGTCCAGGGCATCGGCGCGTTCGGCGGAGCGCTCGCGGTCGATTCCATCTTCGCGCGCGCCGCACGCGCGGCGTCGCAGGTGACGAAGGCCGGGTCGGTCGGCAGTC
>DASQJC010000425.1:0-2868 GCA_035631255.1 Candidatus Eremiobacteraceae bacterium
GATCGCCAAAGTTTCGTGAAGCTTCGCGCGTTTTTCTCAAAGCCCGCGGCTTGGTGGGGCACGGCGGCGGTCTTCGCCGTCGTGCTTCTCATCGCGGCGGTCGACAACGGCGTGTACGAAGTGACAACGCCGACGGCGTGGAGCTACCACGTCTTGTTGCGCAAGTTCTACAGCGTCGTGGCGTTTGCTGTCGTCGGGTTTCCGATCACGAGGGCGCGTCAGCTCACCGGCCGCTCTGCGTCGGTGTCATCGATCGGGTGGCTTATCGCCGCGTACAGCACGGTCATCGAGATCTTGCAGTACTTCCTCGATCCGCCGCCCGAGGGCTTGCTGTCGAACGCTATCGACATCGCGTGCGGCTTCCTCGGCGGCGCGATCGCCGCATGGGCCGCCTCCCGCATATTCAAAACGCGATCGTAATCCTCGCTCGACCGCTCCAAATCGATACGCGTTAAATCGTTAGTAAAACGTCGTTCGCGCGTTATTTGTTGTTGCGGACGACTTCTTCGAGTTTTGCCCGGTCGAGACGCATGACGCGGCCGCGTCGCAGTTCGATCGCGCCGAGCGACTCGAGATGCGAGAGCGCACGGCTGCCCATGTCGCGCACGGTGCCGACGCGTGCCGCAAGATCTGATTGCGTGATCCGTTCGACGCCGCTGACGCCGCGCGCCATGCCCGCATCGGGTGAAGCGTAGTCGAGCAGGACCCGCGCGATGCGCGTCAGCACGCGACCGAATGCGAGGTTGCCCGCCGCGCCGGTAAGCCGGCGTTGCCGCTGTGCGAAGTAGCGCGCGACTCCCGCCGCCACTTCGGGGCTGCGGACGATCAACTGCCGCACGAATTGCGCCGGCACCTCGACCGTATCGACGTCGCCGCGAGCGATGACCGTCACCTCGGCAGTGCCTTCATCGAAGACCGCCGCCTCGTTGAACATGCTGTACGGCGAGACGTCGTATAAGACGATCTCGCGATCTTCGTCCGTCGCCCGCGTCACTTCGACGACGCCGCGGCGCACGACGCCGAGCTCCGGCCAGTTCGTACCCTCTGCGACGATGACCATGCGGTCGTGATACACGCGTTCCTTCGACACGCGATCGATCTCTCGCAGAATCTCTTTCGGCGCGTTGCGGAACATCGTGCAACGGCGCAAGAAGGCGATGCGCGGCGTGTCGCCGAGCGTCGACGCTTCCGGCAGCTTCGTGAGACGGATGACCCAACGTCCGTCACCGGCGTTGCGCACATCCCAGAGCGCGATGCCTTCGCGCGCCTGATCGAGCGCCGCACGCAGCGCCTTCGGCTCGTGATCGTTGGTGAATTCGACCATCTGGCCGGCGACCAAGCGGTCGAATGCCGACAGCATGCGATCTTGCCGTTCCCAGGTGGGGAGCGGTCTAAGATCGATGCGCTCTGTCGGCTCGATGGTCGAGGGATTGAACGACATCTTCGCCCCGGTGGTTCGCGGCGCCGCTCTCGATTCCCCGGCGCGCCAGCTAGGGTAGGACCGTGAACCGCGCCTGCATTCCGAAGTCCAAGTGGATGTTGACGCTGCAGTATAGCTTCCACACGCCCGGGTTGTCAGGGATCATGTCGACGACCGCCGGTTCGTTGACGCCGAGAGGAATCACGTCCGCGCGCGTGCCGCGATAGAGCACCGTCTGACCTTCCCACGACGGAGCATGGGCGTCGAAGTCCGAGCTCGACGAGAAGATGTACCAGCGGACCCGCTCGCCCTTATGCATGTACAGCATCGGCATGTTGTCGTAGTCGTAACCGTTGAGGTTGACATAAAAATTGTTGCCGGTCATCACGGGAGGTGGAAACGACGTGGCCTTGAGATGGTGCGGATTCGTCGCTGGATCGGCGAGGCTCTCGGCCCACGCCGCTGATTCCGTGTACGCTATCTCGTGGAACCACACCACGAACTCGCGGTCGACGTCGGTCGGCATACCATCGGCACGCGCCATTCCGCGACGCGTCACGATGATCGGCCCGTAGAGACCTGTTTGCGCGAGACCCTTGCCGTCCGCCTGATACGTCCAGAGGATCGAGCTGCCGTCTGATGGCCCCGGGCCAGAAGTATCCGGAACGCTCCAGTGATACGTCTTCTGGCCGCCAGTAGCCACGAGTTGGGTGCCTTCCGCCGACTTGAGTCCGTTCGGACGCATGTTCAACGGGAAGCGCGTGTGGTTTTTGAAGACGACGACGATCGAGTCACCGACTTCCGCGTGCATGAGCGGTCCTGCGATGCCGAGATATTGCTCGCTCGCCGGTCGTTGCGCCAACGTCTTGAACGAGCTGTCCGTGTACTCGCGATAGACGAGCAGATGGAACTTCCACCCGAGCGATGACGGCGCGAGCTGAGATATCGGACGGGGATCCCCCACGTCCTTGCCTGCCGGGATCGGGTTCCACACGACGTCGTCGGCCGCGATGTAATACGTGTGTTCCTGCGCGGCCGCCGGTTGCGCGACAAACACGAGTGATGCGGCCGCGATCCCGAGCGCCGCCGCGGCGACGAGAAAGCCGCGCCTCACTTCAGCACCTCGTAGCGGGCCTCCATGCCCTGGTCAAGGTGGATGTTGACGTGGCAGTGCAGCAGCCAGATGCCGGCGGCGTCCGGCGTCATGTCACCCATCCGCATTTCCATCGGCGAGAGATCGGTGAGATCGGTGCGCATGCCGTCGATGAGCAGCGTGTTGCCATGCCAATGCGGCGTGTGGAAGTCGAAATCGCTCATCGTCGTCATGACGTACCAGCGGACGTGTTGGCCGAGATGCATCGTCGGCAGCGGCATGTTGCCGTAGACGAAACCGTTGATGCTGAACATCTCGTCGTCAAAGAGATACGGGCCCTTCGCCTTCACGTGTC
>DASQJC010000426.1:0-3188 GCA_035631255.1 Candidatus Eremiobacteraceae bacterium
ATACCACCTCGACCGCCTGCGTGCCGTCGACGGTCCGGAGCAGACCTGCTCCTTTATAATAGGAGACGAGCGGCGCCGTCTGCGCGTCGTGCACGTCCAAACGATGGACTGCGGTCTCTTTCGTGTCGTCCGCGCGTTGCACGAGCTTACCGCCGCAACGGTCGCACTCACCGGTGACTTTCGGCGGCGCCGAGGGGAGCGAATACGACGCTTGGCAGTCGACGCACATCCAGCGATGCGTGAGGCGTTCGATAAGCGTCTCGCGCGGCACCGAGATCTCGACGACTGCGTCGAGCATCGTGCCCGTCGCATCGAGCATCGCGTCGAACGAGGTGGCTTGCTGGACCGTTCGAGGAAAACCATCCATGACGAAGCCGGCAGCGGCATCGGGCTTCGCGAGCCGCTCTTGCACGATACCGACGACGACGTCGTCAGGTACGAGCTCACCGCGATCCATGAATCGCTTCGCTGCGATGCCCATGGGCGTACCTTGCGAGACAGCGTTGCGGAACATGTCGCCGGTCGCGATGTGCGGCACGGCGAATGCCTCGCTGAGTTTTCGCGCCTGCGTACCTTTGCCCGCTCCCGGAGCACCGAGCAGCACGACGCGCAGCCCTCTGCCCGTCACTGTTTGATGAACCCCCGGTAGTCGCGCATCGCGAGACGCGCCTCTATCTGGTTGAGCGTGTCGAGCGCGACACCGACGACGATGAGCAAGGACGTGCTTCCGAGATAGAACGTCGTGACGTGCGTGAACGACTGCGTGACGTTCGGCAAGATCGCGAGCAGTCCGAGATAGACCGCCGCGACGATCGTGATGCGGTGAAGTATCTTCTGGAGGTAGTCGGTCGTCGGTTTGCCCGGACGGATGCCCGGGATGAAGCCGCCCTGCTTCTTCAACGAGTCGCCGACGTCCATGATGTTGATGACGACCTCGCTATAGAAGAACGTGAACCCGACGACGAGCCAGAAATAGACGAAGTTGTAGACGAAGCCCCCGTAGTTGAAGTAAAGCGTCATGAACTGCGAGTAGCCTTGCGCCCACGCCGCAGTGCTCTTGCTCGCCCACGCCGCGATCTGCTGTGGGAACATGAGCAGCGAGATCGCGAATATGATCGAGATGACGCCTGCGTTGTTCAGCCGCAGCGGTATGTAGGTGCTCCGTCCGCCGTAGATCTTGCGGCCGACGACGCGCTTCGCGTACTGGACCGGCACGCGCCGCTGCCCTTGATAGAGGAAGACGATCGAGATGAGCGCGAGGATGCCGATAGCCGCGAAGATGACGAGCCCGCCGACGTCGAGGCCGCCCTTGCCGGCGAGCTGCGCGGTCTGCGTGAAGTACCGCGGATAACGCAGGATGATGCCGACGAAGATGATGAGCGAGACGCCGTTGCCGATGCCCTTGTCGGTGATCTGCTCACCGAGCCACATGAGCCAGATGGTGCCGGCCGTGAGTGTCAGCACGACCATGATAAGGTAGAACGTCGGATTGAACGGCACTTGGTCGAGCTCGAAGACGCCCTGGCGGCTCAGCGCGACGACCATCGTCGTCGCTTGGATGAGCGCGAGCGCGACGGTCAGCCAGCGAGTCCACAGGCCGACCTTGCGGCGGCCTTCCTCGCCGCCGTGCTGCATGAGCTCCTTCACCTCGGGGAAGACGACGGTGAGCAGCTGCATGATGATGCTCGCGTTGATGTAGGGCGTGATGCCCATCGCGATGACGGAGAAGTTCTGCAGCGCGCCGCCTGACAGGAAGCCGATGAACTGGAGGAACTGACCCGAATTGATCAGGTTCTGCCAGGTCGTGATGTTGACGAACGGCACCTGGACGTAGACCGCGATTACGAACGCCGCGAACGCGCCGAATACGAAGAGGATGCGGTTCCGCAGCTCCGGGACCACCATCGCGTTTGCCAGGTTGCGCCAGATCGTCATAGGACTTTACTTATTCCTCGAACTTCGCGCCGGCCGCTTCGAGTTTCGCTTTCGCGGTGCTCGAAAAGACGACGCCCGAGAAGCGAAGCGCCTTCTTCGGCGCGTCGCCAGAACCGAGAACTTTGATGCCGTCGCGCATCTTGCTGACGAGGCCGGCCGCCGTCAGCGCATCCGGCGTCACGACGACGGACGGATCCCACGCCTCGAGATCGACGAGGTTGATCACCGAGTACTCGGTGCGGAAGATCTTCGTCGAGCGCGACTTCTGCGACACGCCTCGGCGCTGCGGCAGACGGCGATACCACGGTGTCTGTCCGCCTTCGAAGTTGGGGCCCTTGCCGCCGCCCGAGCGCGCGGTCTGACCTTTGCCGCCTTTGCCGCCGGTCTTGACCATGCCGCTGCCGTGGCCGCGGCCGATCCGAACGCGTTCGGTCTTCGACCCCGGCGCCGGCTTAAGCTCCGACAGTTTCAACTGTCTTGCTCCTTCCGAACAGTTCGTCGACGGTTACGCCGCGCGACGCCGCGACTTCGTCGACGGTGCGCAGGCTCTTGAGCCCCGCGACCGTGGCGGCGATGACGTTGATCGGATTGTTCGTGCCGATCGACTTCGTCAAGATGTCGTGGACGCCGGCGAGTTCGAGCACGGCGCGCATCGCGCCGCCGGCGATGACGCCGGTGCCTTTGGACGCGGGCTTCATGACGACTTTCGCCGCACCAACGATGATCTCGACCGGATGCGGGATGCTCCGCTCGACCATCGGCACGGTGACGAGAGCCTTGCGCGCCGCTTCGACGCCCTTGCGGATCGCCTCGGGCACTTCGCGTGCCTTACCGGTGCCGTAACCGACGCGGCCTTTGCGGTCGCCGACGACGACGAGCGCCGAAAACGAGAACCGCTTACCGCCCTTGACCACCTTCGCGACGCGATTGACGCGTACGACGTGTTCTTCGAGCCCCGAGCCGTCTGTGATCCGAGCCATCCGTTAGAACTCCAAACCGGCGCCGCGCGCCGCGTCGGCCAGAGCTTTGATCCGGCCGTGATATTTGTAACCGCCGCGGTCGAACACGACCGAGTTGATGCCTTTCGCCTTCGCGCGCTCGGCGATGATCTTGCCAACCTTCTCGGCGGCGGCCGACGACGAGTTCGACTCGAGCCCGTCGGCGACGGCCTTCTCGCGCGTGCTCGCCGCGGCGAGCGTCTTGCCCGTCGCATCGTCGATGAGTTGCGCGTACAAGTGGTGCAGGCTGCGGAA
>DASQJC010000427.1:0-2585 GCA_035631255.1 Candidatus Eremiobacteraceae bacterium
GGACACGCGAGCACCCACCAGGAGTGGATGAGCCCGAATGCGGCGACTGCGACGAGAAAGAGCGTGCCGTAGAGCACGGCGCGGAACGCTTGCCAAAGATATTCGCCGGCCGCGATCTCGAGCGGGTCGATAGGCGCCGTCACCATCGACTCGTAGACGCCGTTGAAGTTGAGCCGCTCGAAGCATCCCCAGCATGCGTCGAAAGTGCCCGCGTTCATGACCGACATACCGAGCATGCCGGGCGCGATGAATTGCAAGAGCGTGCCGTGGCCCGTGAGCGTCACGTAGGCGCCGAGTCCGAGACCGATCGCCAAAAAGTAGATGAACGGGTCGATGATATTGATCGCGACGCTCGACACGGCGTACTTCTGCCATGCGAGGAAGTTCCGCCAGAACACGAGGCGCGCATTGCGCCCGACAAGGGCGGCGATCGGGTTCATTCGCCGAGCTCTCTTCCGGTGATGTTGAGGAAAACGTCTTCGAGTGTCGCGGCTCGGGCGACGTGGCGACTCGACCCGAGGCCGGCTTGGGAAAGTCGGGCGAGCACCGCGCTGTTGTCGTCGGTGTACAAATACGTGATGTCGCCGTGGCGTTCGCGGCGGTGGACGAGGCCATCGAATGCGTCGGTTCGTGCGAGCGCATCGGCCTGCGCAGCATCGGCCGTCACCTCGAGCACCTCCGCCGCCGCAAAGCGCTTGACGAGCCCGGCCGGCGTGTCTTCGGCGAAGATCCGGCCCTCTTCCATGACGGCGATGCGGTCGCAGAGCCGCGCCGCTTCTTCCATATAATGCGTGGTGATGATGAGCGTCAGCCCGCGCTCGCGAAGGCCGTTGAGCGTCTCCCACACCATGAGCCGCGCTTGCGGGTCGAGCCCGGTCGTCGGCTCGTCGAGCACGAGCAGTTCCGGCTCGTTGACGAGCGCCCGCGCGATCACGAGCCGGCGACGCATGCCGCCCGACAGTTCCTTGTACTTCGCGCGCTCTTTGCCGCCCAGGCTCATCATCGCGAGCAGTTCGCGTGCCCGTCGTTCCGCCGCCGCAGGTCGAAGTCCGAAGAACGATCCGTAGACGAGAAGGTTCTCCATGACGGTCAGCTCTTGATCGAGCGCGTTGTCTTGCGTGACGACGCCGATGCGCGATTTGATCGCGTGCGCGCTCGACGCCGCATCGAGCCCGAGCACGTGGAGCGAGCCCGCGGTGCGCGCGATGCGGCAGTAGATCATCTTCATGGTCGTCGTCTTGCCGGCGCCGTTGCGGCCGAGAAAGCCGTAGCATTCGCTGGGCGCGATCTCGAACGAAATGCCGCGCACGGCCTCGAGCGAGCCGTAGCGTTTCGTCAGGCCGTTCGCACGGACAGCGGCAGGATGTTGCGACGCCATGCACACTGTTTGCATGGCGGCGCGTGTGATTCCGCCGTCCGGGCCGCGCGGGCAGGATACACCGTGAGTCCGTTCCAATGACGCGCCCGAATGATCCGACATCTCTTCCGCTACCTGAGCCAAGCGAAGATCCCGCCGGCGCTGCCGCCTTGTCGACGCGCGCCGTCGCCCACAGGAGTCTAGAGACCGAAATGCCCTGCAGCGCCAACGCGCAAGCCCAAATCTCCCCGGCCGATCGTGCACGTTACGTCGCCGATCATCTTCCGCCGCACTTGTTCCGCAGCGTCGCAGGACCCGACGTATCGGATCCCGGCAAAGTCGCTTGGCGGATCACCCCAGAACCGTTCCCGCTTTCACCCGGCACCGTCGCAGCGTTCCAGCGCCTCGGCAGCGATCTGCTCCGTTTCTACCGCGCGGCGAACAAGCTGTATTTCCAGAGCGTCAAAGGGCAGGCGCCGGATTTCATCCGCGACTATCTCGAGCTCGGAAAACCCGACAATATCATCCGCCTCCAGCGTCAGAACCGATTCAAGCAGGACGTCCCCGGCGTCATCCGGCCGGACATCATCCTCACCGAAGGCGGGATGATCGCATCCGAACTCGACTCTGTACCGGGAGGCATGGGTTTCGTCGGCGCTATGGGGCAGACGTACTGCGAGCTCGGCTTCGATCAGGTCGGCGAGTACGACGGCATTCTCCGCGGCTTCACGGCGATGGCGACGGCCGCCGCCGGCGGCAAGGAGAAGCCCGTCATCGCGATCGTCGTCTCGCGCGAGTCCGACGACTATCGCGGTGAGATGGATTGGCTTGCCGGCGCGCTGCGCGATGCCGGACTGGCGAACGCGGTGACCGTCCGCCCGGACGAGATCGTCTTCACAGAAGAGGCGCTCGTCGTCGACACGCCGTCAGGCCGGCACACCGTCGACGTCCTCTACCGGTTCTTCGAGCTCTTCGACCTGCTCAACATCCCGAAGCAAGAGCTCATCCTCTACGCCGCGCGTCATAAGCGCGTCGCGCTTTCGCCGACGCCGAAATCGTTCATCGAGGAAAAACTGTGGTTCGCGCTCTTCCACAATCCGATGCTCGAGACGTTGTGGGCGGACGAGCTCGGCGGCGATGCGTTCGCGCGTTTGCGCGCGCTCATCCCGCAGACGTGGGTGCTCGATCCGCATCCTCTGCCGCCGCAAGCGGTCATCTACGGACTTAC
>DASQJC010000428.1:0-3729 GCA_035631255.1 Candidatus Eremiobacteraceae bacterium
CCGCGGTACGCTCGTCGATCTCAACAACTTCTTGCCGGTGATGTCCTCGATCGACGAAGTCGTCGAGTGGCAGGTCGTCGTACGCAAGAAGGATGGCGAAGCGCTCGGTCTCGACGAGATCGTCTTGTCAATCGCATTGCGCGACGGCGTTGATGCCGAGGCCGTGAAGCGGAGGATCAGTGCGAAGCTGCTCGCCGAGATGGAAGTCGCGCCGAACGTCATCGAAGTCTTGCCGCTCGAGCGGCTGACGGAGAACCTCGGCCTCGACACGCAGATGAAGGAACTACGAATCCGAGATTTACGGTGCGCATCAAAGAATCAAGACCGAAAGGATGTCGGCCATACAATCTAGCCGACCAGACTAGGGAGATCGGAAAAATGACTTCGGCCTACACGACTGTTTTCGACTACACAAGTGATGGCTGGCGGGATCTCTACGGTCTGCCGATTTTAGCCGGGCTGATCTTGGTGATGTCCGTGGCCTGGCGATATCGCTCGCATCGATTTCTTGGTCCTTATCGAACGGGGTTAGGGCGGGTTGCGCTTGCGGTCGGACTCGGACTCGCTATCATACTTGGGTCTTGGGGGTCAATTTGGGATATAAGTCAATACATCACCCTTCGTGTCGCCGTGGCGCAGCATAAAGGTCGTATCGTGGTGGGTCAAATACAAGACTTCCAACCATGGGTGCCTCACATACACGGAGAGTCATTTTCGGTCGATGGCGTGAGTTACTCGATGTGGGACTCAGCGTCGCAGGCGTTCGACGACATGCCGATCGCCTTGCACAACGGGGAGAATGTTCGCATCGTCGATATTGACGGCAAAATCGTGCGGTTCGAAATAAAGAACTAAGTCCGCACTTCCGCGATCGAAGGTCGGCCTCGATCCTAGATCACGAACACTGTGCCGACGCCGTGAGCGCCGCCAAAGAATGTCGTGCCATAGATCTTGCTACCGACGCTGGTCAATCCGGCCTGTGGCTCCGATCCATCAGTGCCACCGCTGAAATTGTGCACGATGCTCTCGCCACCAAGCGGCGACACCGAAAACAATGTGCCGTTCTGCGAGTTCCCGCCCCCCGCCGTCACACCGTAGAGAAGGCCGTTGTTCACCGCGAGATTCCCGATCGGGTTCGCGCCGTCCGGGTCGCCTTTGAATGGGTATACCACGGTCTCCGCGCCGGCGGGTGTGATGCTGTACAGCGTCCCGAGGGCACCCGAGCCACCGTTGAGCGTTGTGCCATACAACGTGCCGTTGAGGTTGACGAGACCGCCATCAGGGTCTGCACCGTCGAGGCCTCCCTTGAAGCTGTAGAGCACCTTCACGCCGCCCGTCGCGGTACGCGTGAAAACCGTTCCGAGGCCGTTCGCACCACCGTTGCGTGTCGTGCCATATAGCGTACCGTTCACATCAAGCAGGCCAGCTGCTGGGTCCGCTCCGTCAGGCATCGCACCGAACGCGTGCAGTATCTTCTCGACTCCGCTCGGCGACAACCGGAAAACGATTCCGTTAGAGTGGTGACTCGACCCGCCCGAAAACGTTGTGCCATACAAGTTGCCGCCAACCGCGATCACGGGTGCTTGTGGGCTGCACCCGTCGGGCGAATTCGCAAATAAATGGACGACGTTTTCGACCCCGCCGGGTGTGATGCTGAAGACCGTGCCGCAACGGGTACCTGAAGTGTCGGATGCCGTCGTGCCGTATAACGTGCCGTTGAGAATCGCGAGGCCTGCCTCAGGAACAAGCCCGTCTCCTGTCGCACCAAAATCGTGGATGACGTTTTCGACACCGGCTGGGGTGAGGCTGAAAACGGTTCCCGAATTCGTGCCGCCGCCCTGGGTCGTGCCGTAGAGGGTACCGCTAAGACTGACAAGTGTGCCCTGCGGCGACGCGCCGTCGGGTGCGCCTTTAAAGTTGTAAACTATGTGGTACGTGCCGGTGAGGCGTGGACCAAGCGCGCTCTCGTGGACTGAAGGCACCGTCGGTACCGCGGCCGAGCGCGTTGCGCATGCCGCGATCAGCGAGGCCAAGGCGATCGCTAACGCTAACACGCCGAACGCACGAGGTCGAAGAACGATCATAAGAGCAAAGTTCCGTGCGGCTCTTCGAGCGCTCCTGCACTTTGCCCAGGGCCATGTAGGAAGAGTGCACTCGACAGAGTGCACTCATATGAACATTTCGCCTCGAAATGTGGAGTAGCGAGCGCGAAGAGACCTACGGCATCTGCAGCGCGTTGTTCAGCTCGAGCGAAACCGGCGTACCCGAAGGCACCGAGAAGTTCGCCTTGCTGTTCGAGGCGTACAGGTATCCGCCGACAGCGCCGATGAGCCCGCCCTGGTTACTCTCCATATGCTTGCCGACATAGTTCCCGACCAGCATGCCTGCGAGCGTGCCTTCTGCTTCTTTGGCGATGACCGAACCAGAGACCGGATCAACCTTGAGCACTTTCGCGTCGATGGGTAGTGGGTCGGTGCTCGCGGGCGGCGCGATCGTGTCGACGCCGATCTGGATCGACGGGTTCGTGCCTTGAGCGGCTGCCTGAACCTCGACCACTTTGCCGAGAATGGTAGCGCCGTCGAGACCGGCCGGGTTGTTCTGACCGGATACGTTGAGCTTCACGGGCTCACCGATGTACGCGGAACCGGTGTCAAGCGCCGTTTCGAGCGTCGCATTGATGACCGAACCGGTCGGGATGAGCGGCTTCGCCGCTGCGATGGCGATCGTTCCCGCTTGGCTATCGTAGTTCACGGTCGCGCCCAGCGCTTCGGAGACGAATCGAAGCGGCACCATCGCGGTCGATCCGATGATGAACGGTGCGGCGTCGAGGAACGTCTGGCGGCCGTCGACGACCGCTTCGTTCGAACCGACCTTCACTTGAACCGTGTTGTCACCGGCGGTTGCGTTTATCGTGCCGTTGTAATAGGCGACGCCCGCGTTCAGGCCTTGGAAGATCGAGCGCATCGGCACGAAGAGACGTCCACCGCGCATGATCGGCGCTTGCGACAGCGCGAGATTCAGACCATTGAGCATGACCTGATATGTCGAAGCCGTCGCCGGCATCATGTAGGCGTTGTAGGCGATCGTGACACCCATGAATATGAGGGCGATCCGCCGATACATCGGAGTTGCTAGAAGTGAAAACATGGTGTCCTCGTTCGTTTCTGCGCGGGAAGCGGAGCTTCCAATCTGAGCTACGCCGGTCGAGGTCGAATCATTACGGCTCAAGATGAGAGGACGAAGAGGAACCCGATTCCTGTGGATTGTCTTAGGAACGGACCCGCGCTCGGCCGATCCCTGTGTTTAATCCGGGCCTGTCGGGGATATCAGCCGCGGTGAGGAACATCAGATATGAACTCTCGGATCGATATCATCACCCTTGCAGTCGACGATCTGGAGCGCGCGCTTCACTTCTACCGCCGCGTCTTTCGAACCGACGCCGGGGAGATCTTAGGGACGGAATACCTCGAAGACGATAAGAACGCCGCGGGCGCGATCGCGCTGTTCGAAGTCGAAGGCGGTCCTTTCTTGTCGCTCTATCCCCGCGCGCAACTCGCGAAGGACGCGCACGTCAAAGCATCGGCCGCGAAGACAGGCGATTTCAGCCTCGGACATTTCGTGGCGGCGAAAGATGAGGTCGACGCCTGGATCGGTCGCGCGCGGGATGCAGGCGGCACCATCACCGAGGACCCGCGTGACCGGCCGTGGGGCATCTATTCAGCCTACTTC
>DASQJC010000429.1:0-9879 GCA_035631255.1 Candidatus Eremiobacteraceae bacterium
GCGGCGTCCGTCGTCGACGATGAAGCCTGGCGCGCTGCCGTGCGGGTTGTCGAGCACGATGGCGTCTTCGGGCACCATCGCTTGGCGCCGGTTGTTCGGCGCCATCGTCCAGCCGGCTTGAGCGAAGCGCTGTTCGATGTAAGCGAGACTCGGCTCGTGCAGGACGAGCTGTCTATCGAAAGCCGCCGCGACGGCTTCGCGCGTGATATCGTCGACCGTCGGCCCGAGACCGCCCGCGCAAATTGCGATATCCGAGCGGCTGTGCGCCTCGCGAACGGCCGAAGCGATGCGCTGCTCGTTATCGCCGACGGACATCTCCCGATGGACGTCGACGCCGCTGCTCGCGAGCGCGCGCGCTATGGAAGAGGTGTTCGTGTCGACGAGCTGGCCGAGGAGCAGCTCCGTGCCGATCGTGATGATCTCGGCGGACGGCATCGGCTATTTCGGCTCGAGCAGTTCGACCGGAATGCCGTTCGGGTCTTCGACGAACGCGATCCAGCGTGTGCCGCTCGGCGATTTTTTCGGGCCCTTGATGAGCTTGATGCCCTGCGATTTCAGTTTCTCACACAGCGCGGGGAGATCGCCGTCGACTTCGAGCGCGAGGTGCTCGTAGCGGTTGCCGGTGTTGTATGGCTCGTGGTCCTCGAGATCGTAGACGAGCTCGATGTATGCGTTCCAATCCCGGCCGACAAACGCCATGTCGGCGTTGCCTTCGTAGTGCTGCTTATCGAGCAGTTTGAGCCCGAGCTTGTTCGTGTAGAAGTCGATCGACTCGTCCATGTCGTTGACGAATATCGACGTGTGCAGATAACGGGGCACGACGGGCCTCCTACTTCTTCTTCTTCGATTTCTTCGTGGGCTTGGCGAGGACGGAGAGTTCCCAGCGGTAGCCGTCAGGGTCGTGAAACCACAGACCCATGTTCTTCGAGCCGGGCGCCTCGGGGCCGATCTCGTCGCCGGGATCTTCTATATCTACTTTGTTGCGCTTGAGCTGTTTGAGCGCCGCGCGCAACTCTGCCATGCTCTTGAGGTGGAACGAGATATGATCGATCGCCTTCGGCCGCGGCGTGCCTTTGATGAGCACGATGCCGACGTCATCGGTGCCGACGACAGCACCGCCGGGGAATTCAAATTCTTTTTTGACGTTGAGGTTCTTGACCCACCAGGCGGTAGAGCGTTTAGGGTCGCGAACCGCGATGCAAAAGTGGCCGACCGTGCCCAGGCGAATTGGCATGACGCGCTCCTTTCGGGAGGGGACGATTGGCCTTCGCGCTCGCGTTCGCCTGGAGCGGTCGACCTTAATGGTCGACCGACCAACGCGGTCTTGATCAGTAATCAACCGGCCGCAGATAAAATTCGTTGATCGCCGTGTTCGAGAGCATCGCCGTCGTCGCAAGGTGGCGCTTCCAATGCGTCGCGTCAACGCGGCGTTTGACGAGCGTGACGTCTTTTTCTGAGAAGCCGCTTGCGATGATGTCGGCGACGTCGTGGCCGGAGAGCAGGCGGCTCAAGATGCGATCGGCTTGTGCGTAGGTGACGCCGAGGTCGTCTTCATCTGTCTGGCCGCGGATGAGGTCGGCGGTCGCCGGCTTTTCGACGATCGCGCGCGGTACGCCGAGATGACGCGCGAGCGCCCAGACTTGCGTCTTGAAAAGATCGCCGATCGGGTTGATCGGAGGCGAGTCGTCGCCGTGCCACGTGAAGTAGCCGAACATCCGCTCCGATTTGTTTCCGGTGCCGATCGGCAGACCGCCGATCTTCGCGGATTGGTCGAAGAGGACGATCATGCGGACACGCGCCATGACGTTGCCGCGCCGTTGCGCGTCGGCGTCGGGTTCTCGCGCAAGATAGCCGTCGACGGCGGCGGTGATATCGACAAGGAGGTCATGGATCCCGGTCTTCTCGATGACGAGGCGGCCGTGTTTCGCGCTCGTCGGGCTCGAGGTGGCGTACGGCATCCGGACGCCGAGGACGTTTTCGGGGCCGAGCGCGCGCGCGCATAGGAATGCGACGACCGCGGAGTCGACTCCGCCGGAGATCCCTACCACGGCTTTCTCGATGTTGCGCGCGACGACAAGTTCGTCGCGAAGAAAACGGACGAGCCAGCGCTCGACGAGCACGGGATCTATGCGCAGGTCGTCCGGCGCCGACGTCGGGCGGACGATTCGGAATTTCGTTTGGCGGGTCGCGCCGTTGCGCCGGGGGCCGGTTTCGGTTTTCATCGGCGGCGCGCGGGTTTCGGCCGTTGACGCGGGCGCGGGCGAAGCGCGGCCTCATCGTCGAGCATCGCCGTCAGCTCCGCGAGATTCGCTTCGAGGTCGCCGAGCATCGGAAGCGCGGCACGTGCGGCAGCGAGGTCGACGGGATCGACGTCGACGCGCAGGATCGCGGGCGTGTCGAACGGCGCTTCTGCGCGGAGGTCGCCGAAGGGTCCGATGAGGCGCGACGATCCGGTGAAGCCCTTGCCGCCTTCGAAGCCGAGCAAGCCGGAATAGGCGATGAAGATGCCATGCTCGGCGGCGGCGACGCGCGTGATGTCGCGCCAGAGCCGAACGTTGGCGGGTTCGGCGTCTTCGAGACCGCGACCGGGCGACGCGCTCGGGATGTAGAGGATCTGCGCGCCGCGCAACGCGGCGATCGTCGTCGAGAGCGAATGGCATGCGTCTTCGCAGATGAGGATCGCAGCACGACCGTACGGTGTGTCGAAGGCTTCGATGGTGCGCCCGCGCGAGACGAAGCGCTCTTCGTCGAAGACGCCGTAGGTAGCGAGGAAGAGTTTGCGATGGACGTGACGGATGGCTGCATCTTTACCGAGCGTCGCATAGAGCGCACTGTTGTAGAGCTTGCCGCCGTCGACTTCGTAAAAGCCCGCGACGATGTCGAACGACGGATGCGATGCGCCGAGCGTCTTGGCCGCTGTGCGCCGCAGCCGATTGAAGAGATCGTCCGACGTCAGCGCGACTTCGCGGACCGCGCCCTCGACGAAGTAGCCCGACAAGCAGGCTTCCGGAAGCACGACGACGTTTGGGAAAGGGGCGCGGTCGCGTTTGAGGGCGACGAATGCGTCGCCGATCGCGGCGAGATTCGCATCGATGTCGCCTTTGGTGGGCGCGAACTGGACGAGCGCGAGGCTCGTCGCTATGCTGGGTTTGGGTTGACGGGTTCCGTTCGGTTTCGGTCGGGGCACGATTCCGAGCGGCTTGATCACCCGCTGCGTGCGCCGTTTCATCGCTTGGTCGTTCTTCGTGGAGCTTGATATCTCATGGTATCTCCGGTGTCCGCGCACGGGCGTTCCGATTGACACCACTGCGACGAACGTGGCAGTATGCCCCCATGGATACACGTGATGCGGTTTTCGCGGTTCAGCGGTCGGCGCAACGAGCGCACTTCGACCACGGCTGGCTCGACACGCACCATTCGTTCAGCTTCGCCGACTACCACGACCCGCAGAACGTCCACTGGGGCGTGTTGCGCGTGTTCAACGACGATCGGGTCGCGCCCGGGGGCGCATTCGGTCTGCACCCGCATCGCGACATGGAAATCGTGACGTACGTCTTGTCCGGCAGACTCGTACATGAGGACAGCATGGGCAATCGCGGCGTCGTCGGACCGGGCGGCGTGCAATACATGAGCGCCGGCACCGGTGTGCGGCACTCGGAGGCGAACGAATCCTCGACGGAGCCGTTGCATTTCATCCAGATGTGGGTCTTGCCGGCGCACCGCGGCGCGACGCCGCAATATGGACAGAAAGCATTTGCTCTGGAGGAGCGGCTTGGTAATTGGCTACCCGTCGCGTCGGGCGTACCCGGCGTGCATGCGCCCATCTCGATCGGGCAATCGGCCACGTTCTTCGTCTTGAAGCTGCAAGGCAATTCTGCGGCGCGAGCTTTTGGGGAAAATCGCTTGGGATTCTTGTTCGTCGCCGACGGCGACGTGAAAGCGAACGGCGTCTCGCTTGGCGGCGGCGACGCGGTGCGATTTTCGGGTGTCGATCGTCTGGACGTCAGTGGTAGGGGCGAGCTTCTGCTTTGGGACCTCGCGCCGGCCGATTGATGGCCGATTGAGGGCCTATCCACAAAGTGGATAACCGGGGGATAGAATCGGCGGCAATTCGCGCAAATGCCCGTCATATAAGGCATTGCGGTTGAACAAACGGATGTTCGAAAAAAGTCTTGCGGTGGCAACATAACCGCTATATAATGTGGTTTACAAGGTTCGCTACCACTACGGATGGGGGCGAACCGCCGTTCGTAGAACACGCGTGTGATTCCGTCCGGCTTACCCGAGCCTGCTTAAGGCCTCGGGCGTTGGGCCTCCTCTGAGAAAGGTACGCACGATCCAATGAAGATCCAGCGCCGTTTCACCCAAACCGGCCTCGACCCGCTCGACGGTATGGAATGGGAAAAGCGCGAGTCCGTCATTCGCGAGCCCGACGGCACCGTCGTTTTCGAGATGCGCGACATCGAAGTACCCGCGAGTTGGTCGCAAGTCGCGACAGACATCCTCGCGCAGAAATATTTCCGCAAGGCCGGAGTGCCGCAGCCGGACGGATCGCTCGGACGCGAAACGTCGGCCCGGCAAGTCGTTCGTCGACTTGCGGGATGCTGGACAGATTGGGGTCGTAGGTTCGGATATTTCGATTCGTCCGAAGATGCTGCAGCGTTTGATGCTGAGATCACGCACATGCTCATCAGTCAGATGGCTGCGCCGAACTCTCCACAGTGGTTCAATACAGGCCTGAACTATGCGTACGGCATTACCGGCTCGCCCCAAGGCCACTACTACGTCGATCCAACGACGAAGGAACTGCAAAAGTCCGAAGATGCCTATAGCAGAGTACAAGGCCATGCGTGTTTCATCCAATCCGTTGCAGACGATTTGGTCGGTGAGGATGGAATCATGGACCTTTGGGTGCGCGAAGCTCGCATCTTTAAACAGGGAAGCGGTTCGGGGAGCAATTATTCGAATATTCGAGGTGAGGGTGAACCCCTAGCGGGCGGCGGCACTTCGAGCGGCCTGATGTCCTTTCTCCGCGTTGGCGATCGAGCCGCAGGCGCGATCAAAAGCGGTGGCACAACGCGTCGCGCTGCGAAGATGGTGGTCCTCGACATGGACCACCCGGATATCAGCAAGTTCATCAATTGGAAAGTCGACGAAGAGAAGAAAGTTGCTGCGCTGATCGCAGCTGGCTACGATGGTTCGTACGAAGGTGATGCTTATCAGACGGTTTCGGGCCAGAACTCGAATAATTCCGTGCGAGTGCCGGACAGTTTTGTCGACGCCGTTCGCAATGACACGACCTGGGATCTCACATGGCGTACGAACGGAAAAGTCGTCGAATCACCTCGCGCTAGAAACCTTTGGGGTCAAATAGCCTCAGCCGCTTGGGCGTGTGCCGATCCTGGCGTACAGTACGATGATATCATCAACTCTTGGCACACGTGCCCCGCTGGCGGAAAAATCCGCGCCAGTAATCCGTGTAGCGAATATTTGCACCTGGATGACACCGGGTGCAATCTTGCGAGTCTCAACTTGATGAAGTTCTTCGACGCCGATCGAAACGTTTTTGACGTTGAAGCCTTTCAACATGCCGTTCGCCTTTGGACGATAGTTCTCGAGATCACCGTGTTGATGGCGCACTTCCCAAGCAAGAAAATAGCGCGGAATTCGCACGATTACCGTCAGCTTGGCCTAGGCTACGCAAATCTCGGAACGCTCCTAATGGTGTCTGGCATACCGTACGATTCTGGCAGAGCACTCGCGATTTGCGGAGCCATTACCGCACTACTCACTGGCGAATCGTACGCCACTTCGGCAGAGTTGGCGAAAGAAGTCGGGCCGTTCGCCAAGTACAAAGAAAACGCAGATGCGATGTTGCGCGTCATGCGCAATCATCGACGGGCTGCTTATAACGCGCCGGGAGCGGAGTATGAAGGCCTTCGCATCGTGCCAATGGGCATCGAGCAATCATTGTGCCCGCCCTATTTGCTCGCAGCCGCCCGGGATAGTTGGGATCGCGCTGTCGAGCTTGGGGAACGATATGGCTACCGCAATTCACAGGCCTCGGTGTTGGCGCCGACCGGAACTATAGGCCTCTTGATGGGATGCGATACAACGGGCGTCGAGCCAGATTTCGCACTCGTCAAATTCAAAAAGCTTTCCGGTGGTGGCTATTTCAAGATTATCAACGAGTCCATCCCGGCCGCGCTTCGAAATCTTGGATACACCGAGAACCAAGTCGAAGATATCGTGAGGTATGCGAAAGGAAGCGGATCCTTGTACGGCGCGCCGTACATAAATCATGAGACCCTCAGAGCTCGAGGCCTGGACGACAACGACCTGCGCAAGGTCGAAGCCGCCCTACCGTCTGTATTCGAAATCGGCTTCGCGTTCAACCAATCGACCCTTGGCGACGGAACACTCCAAAAGCTTGGCATCACAGCCGACGTTCAGGCGGTACCAGGCTTCAACTTGCTGCGAGAAATAGGGTTCTCCTCGGACGAAATCCAGGCCGCCAATGATTACATTTGTGGCACCATGACGATCGAGGGAGCACCTCATCTTAAAGAAGAGCACTATCCTGTTTTCGACTGCGCGAACAAGTGCGGCAAGAAAGGTCGTCGCTTCATCCATCACATGGGTCACGTTCGGATGATGGCTGCAGCGCAGC
This sequence comes from Candidatus Eremiobacteraceae bacterium, assembly GCA_035631255.1. Taxonomy (GTDB): domain Bacteria; phylum Vulcanimicrobiota; class Vulcanimicrobiia; order Eremiobacterales; family Eremiobacteraceae; genus JANWLL01. Next base: position 6,671 of record DASQJC010000429.1, read on the forward strand.
CTTTCATAAGCGGCGGCATATCCAAATGCGTCGTCGGCGACACATTAGTTACGACTGAACGCGGTCTAATTCGCATGAACAGCCTCTACCTCGGTGAGGAACCCGATAGCTTTAGATCACTAAAGCTCTCCGTCGCGTCGCTCGACAAGACAAGGCAGACAGACGCCTACTATTTCGGCGGCAAGAGAGCAGTCAAAGAAATGCGGCTCCGCTCCGGCCATAAGATCGTAGGAACACCCAATCATAGAGTCCTGGTGTGCGACGAAAATGGACTGGAATGGCGTGCTCTTTCTGATGTCGATTCGGGCGATTACGTTGCGGTTCAACACGGCAACGATATGTGGGCCCAAGAGGCGCCGGATTTCGAAAGCTTCGAACCCTCGCCGGTTTACGGCTCACAAAAAGTCATTACGATCCCAGACAAGATGACCGAGGGGCTGGCTTTCTTCTTGGGCGCTTACTGCGCGGAGGGCCACACATCTCAGACCACACACACGGTTTGTATATCCAACACGGACGAAGGCGTACTCGCCAGACTCGAAAACGCTACAAGAGAACTATTTGCGTTACAAAGCCGTGTGCAGCGCACGCAAGGCAAGTGCCCTGTTCTTAACGTTAGCTCCAAGACTCTGGTCGAATTTCTCGAGTATCTCGGTTGTGGCGAACGGGCAAGGTTTAAGCGTATTCCCGATAAGATTCTTCAATCTCCAAAACCCATCGTGCTGGAGTTCCTTGCTGGGTTGTCCCTCGATGCCTACATGCCATCGAAGCTTGCTAAATGGGCGATCTGTCTTGATTCGCCAGGCTTGCTCGACGATCTGCAGGCAATCCTCACTAACCTCGGGGTGGTTCACAGTCGCGTTTCTAAATTTAACACAGCTTATCAGAAATCGTTCGATGAAGTAGCTGCCTTCGGAAGGCATGCGCAAAAGCTGGTGACGCAGATCCGGTTTATGGAGCCGCATAAGACCGCGCGTGCTGCGGAAATCGCCGCGTTGAGCTTGGGTCAGAGCGCCTCGGACGTGATCCCCGGAATCGAAGGACGTGAGCTTTACCAACTGATTCCCGCTGGCGTAAACGGCCGTGGAAGCCAAGGACGCGTCAGGACGCCACATACGCACTTGCTGGATCCAAGGACCAAGAATGTAAGTTGGGAGTCCGTTCGAAGGCTCCAGGATATTCCAGGCGTCACCCTTCCAGGTTGGTTAGATGAATTGATATCTAGGAACATCCACTTCAGCCCGGTCGAAATTGTTCGAGACGCAGGCGAGCAAAACGTTTACGACCTCTCTGTTCCGGAGTCGCACGCCTTTGTCGGCAATGGTATCGTCAACCACAATACGATCAACATGCCCAATGAGGTTTCGGTTGCCGATGTCCAAGAGGTCTACATGCGCTCTTGGGAGCTCGGGGTCAAGGCGATCGCGCTTTATCGCGACGGCTCAAAACTCTCACAACCGCTCTCGAACAAAGGCACCGACAAGACGAGCGACAAGGCGTCCGATGATCGCCAGCTCGCCCTGAGTCCCGAACTCGAAGAACAGCTCGCGGCTGCTCGAAAAGCGCGCGCTGAAGAGCTCGGTCCGGACGAGATCCTCGCCGCCGCCAAACGCATACTTGCGAACGCGACGAACACCGACTTCAAACGCAAGGTCGCGCAAGCGCTCGAGCGCAACCGGCTGCCGGCAAAGCGCCGCGGCTGGACGCAAAAAGCGAAGATCGCCGGTCACACCGTGTTCCTCCGCACCGGCGAGTACGCCGACGGCACGCTCGGCGAGATTTTCGTCGATCTCCACAAGGAAGGCGCTTCGTTCCGCTCCTTGATGAACTGCTTCGCCATCGCCGTATCCATCGGTCTTCAGTATGGCGTGCCGCTTGAGGAGTTCGTCGAGAAGTTCACGTTCACGCGCTTCGAGCCGAACGGCTTCGTCGATCACCCGAACGTCAAGTACTGCACGAGCGTCATCGACTATATCTTCCGCGTCCTCGGCATGGAGTATCTCGGTCGCACCGACTTCGTGCAGGTCAAACCGGAAGACCGCGACGTCGACGATCCTCATCACGACGACCACGCGCAAGCCGAGTTCGACGCACTCGTCTCGGCCCAACAGGCCGCCGACGAAGTGAAACCTGCACCCATCATGAAGCGCGCGCTTCCCGCGGATGCGGACCAGCCGCGCCAAACGATGTCGGCGCAGACCAAATCCATCGATCCCGGCCTCGCCCAACAGCTCAACGCCTTGCGTTCGCAGCAAGCGCAGCTCGCGTCGATGATGGGTGATGCGCCGCTTTGCGACACGTGTGGTTCGCTCACCCGGCGCAATGGTGCATGCTACGTCTGCGACTCGTGCGGACGCAGTATGGGCTGCTCGTAGACCAAAGGCGCTTACGCAAGACCGCGGCGGTCGGGCTAAAGCTCGACCGCTTCTGTTTTGTGTGACGATGATCGGCGGAATCAGTGCCCGAGGTGCCAGCCGTGCTTACTGCACGCATACGGCCGAAGCCGCACGCTCAACTTCCGGATCGCCCGCTCAGCTTCGCGACGTGATTTGAACGACGCCTTCGGCGCGCCATTCTGCTTGTAACACGAGCGGGGACCGCCCGTCTTACGACGCCGGCCGTCCGATCCTAACACGAATAGAGCTCTCCGAGGCGACGACTACGACTACAAGCAACCGTTGTTCGTGAGCAGCACCCAGCCGTCATCCTGTCCGACCGGCAACGGATTCGTCACGGTTCGGCCCTCGATGTCCGTGTACGACGATGCGCTTCGCGGAAGGTTCACCGAGATTGTCCCCCTCGACACGTTGACGATGACGAGCGATCCCGAATTCTTGCGGAAGTAGACCCCCTGATCGGCATACATGTCCGCGCAGGGCGAACCCACCGCAGAATCATACTCCGGCCAGTAGTGCTCGAAACCGTACGACCCATACTTCGCGGTCACCATCGCATCTTGATGATACCGCCCCATCATATATGTCGAGATCGCGAAGTCGCGCTGCGTCGGTGACGGTTCCTGACCTTGCCACAGATCGGTCACCATGAACGCCTTGCCCTGCGCCTGGACATATTTCGCCCACCAGATCTTCGCGCGGAAGTCCCCGTCGTCGATCTGGTGATTGCCGAAGAACGTGAAGCCCGCCTCATCCTGGAAGCCGTCGAGATGCGAGATAAGCTTCTTGTAAGCAGGATCGTCTTGCGCGACG
>DASQJC010000430.1:0-2653 GCA_035631255.1 Candidatus Eremiobacteraceae bacterium
CTTACGGAATTTGGTTAATATGCTGCTGTAGCGCGACCCAGCCGTCGTCCGAGATGCTCACCGAACCGCTAAACGGCGAATCGAACTCGTCGATGACGATGAAAAGCACGGCGATCAACCCCGCCAGAATTGCCGTCATCACCAGCTGCGCCGGCCGGTTCTCCGATCCAAAGAGAAACGCGAAGGCCATCATCGACATCGCGCCGACGACGAGCGCAAACCACAAGACGCCCGGAACCGAGGGCGCAGCGTGAATGAGACGCTCGCGCCGCGAGTCGAACAGCCGTACGATTTGCTCGATTGCCGCTTGTTGTGCGTTCGATTGGGCGTCCGTCTTCGGAACGTACGTTTCCACTTGGTGCGACAAGTTCTCGAGAATGATAACGTCGGGGTTAACGTTGACGTCTTGCGACATCAGCGGCCATTCCGCCGTAATCATTTGGTCGACGTATCGCGTAAGCTCCTCGCGAATTTGCGAGCGCTGCGGTTCGGGATAGGCGCCCACCGAGCGGTAGAGATCGGCCACCGCCGCCACTTCGCTCTCGACGTTGGACACCGTGGCATCGTACTTCTCCCACACGACCACCACGACAAAACCCAGCACGACGGCGTAGATAACGCCGACTGCCGAGAATAAGAACCCCGCCACGTCGTTATGGCGGCGGAGAACGTCGGGCTTGAACCTTTGCTGGAAAATCGCGTGAAGGACGACCGCTACGACGACCACGGCAAAGACGATAAATATCTCGCCCACCGCTTGACCCACGTAGAAGTTCGAGCGCGTCAGTGTCAGTTTGCCTCCTCGGCCGTCAGCTCTCGACCAGTTCTGCCAGCGCCCGATCGAAGATCTTGGGCGCCTTCCCTCCGAAAAGTATGCCTTCGTTGCCGCCTATCTGTTTACGCAGTTCGATCAGTTCGTCGCGAAGCGCCGCTGCCTTCTCGAACTCGAGGTTTGCGGCGAATTCGCGCATCTTGCGTTCGAGCTCGGCGGCCGTACGAAGCGCCACGTCGCGCGGCAGCTTCTCGAGCTTGGCCTTCTGGGCCGTCTCCTCGGTCGAGCCGATCATGCTGAGGATGTCGCGCACTTCCTTGCGCACCGAGCGCGGCTCGATGCCGTGCTCGGCGTTGTACGCAACCTGCATCTCGCGCCGCCGGCGCGTTTCGCCGATCGCGCGCGCCATCGATTCGGTAACGCCGTCGGCGTACATGATGACCTTACCCTCGACGTTGCGCGCCGCGCGCCCGATCGTCTGGATGAGCGACGTGCCGCTGCGAAGATAGCCTTCCTTATCGGCATCGAGGATGCCGACGAGCGAGACCTCGGGCAGATCCAGGCCTTCGCGCAGGAGATTGATGCCGACCAGCACGTCGAACGCACCGATACGCAGGTCGCGCAGGATCGCCACGCGCTCGAGCGTGTCGACCTCGCTGTGCAGGTAACGCACCTTGAAGCCCATCTCGAGCAGAAAATCCGTGAGATCTTCGGCCATCTTCTTCGTGAGCGTGGTCACGAGCACGCGTTCTTTGCGTTCCGTGCGCTGCCGGATTTCTTCCATCAAGTCGTCGACTTGGTTGCGCGTCGGGCGAACCTCGACTTCCGGGTCGACCAGTCCCGTCGGCCGGATGATCATCTCGACCGTCTGCGCGCTGCGTCCCAGTTCGTACGTGCCCGGCGTTGCCGACACGTAGACGGCCTGCCGGATATGCTCGTCGAACTCGTCGTACGTGAGCGGCCGGTTGTCGAGCGCGCTCGGAAGCCGGAAACCGTGCTCGGCCAGCACCTGTTTGCGCGAGCGGTCGCCGGCATACATGCCGTGCACCTGCGGCAGCGTGACGTGCGACTCGTCGACGAACAGCAGCCAATCTTTGGGGAAGAAGTCGATCAAACACCACGGCGTCGAGCCGGCTTCACGGCCGGTGAGGTGCCGCGAGTAGTTCTCGATGCCGTTGCAGTAGCCGACTTCGCGCAGCATATCGAGATCGTAGCGCGTCCGCATCTCCAAGCGCTGCGCCTCGAGCAGCTTGCCGTGTTCCTTGAAGTATTTCAACCGCTCGTCGAGCTCCGCTTCGATCGACGTGATGGCGCGGCGGAGCTTTTCTTCGGGAGTGATGAAGTGCTTGGCCGGAAAGATCATCAGCTCGTCTTTGCTCTCGACGTACTCGCCGGTGAGCATGTTGACCACGTTGATCGCTTCGATCTCGTCGCCGAAGAACTCGATACGGTGGACCAGCTCCTCGTCGACGCCGACGAACTCCAGCACGTCGCCGCGCACGCGAAACGTCCCGCGCACCAAATTGATATCGTTGCGGCGGTACTGCATGTCGACGAGCTTGCGCAGCAGCACGTCCCGATCGAGCGAGTCGCCGATCTTGATGCGGACCGACATTTCCATGTAGTCCGACGGCGAACCCAAGCCGAAAATGCACGACACCGACGCGACGATAAGCGTATCCGGCCGCGTCAGCAGCGATTGGGTCGCGGAATGGCGCAGGCGCTCGATTTCGTCGTTGACGGAGCTGTCTTTCTCGATGTACGTATCGGTCGAGGGGACGTACGCTTCCGGCTGATAGTAGTCAAAGTACGAAACGAAGTACTCGACCGCGTTCTTTGGAAAAAACTCGCGGAACTCGGCGCAAAGCTGCGCGGCGAGCG
>DASQJC010000431.1:0-5926 GCA_035631255.1 Candidatus Eremiobacteraceae bacterium
GATCGATGGCGTTCAACATAGCGCAGCGACTTTGTTCTCGAGCACCGTATACAGCTCTTGATACGACTTCTCGAACGCGACGAGCCCGTCGGCGAGCAGTTTCTCCGTCACGTCGGCGAGCGAGATGCCGAGCGATTCGAGCCTCGCGACCGACGCGTCCGCTTCGTCGTACCCGGTGTCGAGCGTCGCGGCGACTTTGCCGTGATCGCGGAAGGCGTCGATCGTCGCCGGCGGCATCGTGTCGATCGTATCCTCACCGATGAGCGCCTCGACGTAGTACGTGTCCGGATATTTCGGATTCTTCGTCGACGTGCTCGCCCAGAGCGGACGCTGGCGACGTGCACCCGCCGATGCGAGCGCCTTGAAGCGATCCGACGCAATAGAATTCTTGTACAAGCGATAGAGGCGCTTCGAGTTCGCGATCGCGACCTTACCGAGCAGCGATTCGAGCGCCGATTTGCGCGCCGCATCCGCGCCGTTCATCGCGGCGGTGAGGCGCTTGTCGGTCTCGGTGTCGACGCGGCTGACAAAGCACGACGCGACCGACGCGACTTGCTGCAACGGCAGGCCCTTCGTCCGGCGATCTTCGAGACCGCTCATGTACGCATCGATGACCTTCGAGTAGTATTGTTCGCCGAACATGAGCGTGATGTTGATGTTGAGGCCTTGCGCGATCAGCTGCCGGATGACGGGGATGCCCTCAGCGGTCGCGGGCACTTTCACCATGAGGTTCGGCCGGTCGACGAGCGACCAGAGGCGCAGCCCTTCCTTGATCGAGGCATCGGTATCTTTGGCGAACTTCGGGGGCAGCTCGATGGAGACGAAGCCGTCGCCGCCCTTTGTCGCGTTATACGTATCGCGGAAGACGTCGCACGCTTCGCGGACGTCGTCCGTCGTCAGGATGTCGTAGACATCGGCCGGCGTTTTCTTCGCCGCGACGAGCGTCTTGACGGCGTCGTCGTAGTCGTCGCTCTCAGCGATCGCTTTTTCGAAGATCGTCGGGTTCGACGTCTCGCCGCGCAGACCGTCGACGTCGATGAGGCGGCGCAGCTCGCCGCTGCGCGTGAAGCCGCGCCGGATATTGTCGAGCCAAAAGCTCTGTCCGAAGTTGATGAGTTCATTCAATGGGCTTGGCATGCAAAAATTCCTTATAAGGAGCGGTCGAGATTTATCTCGACTGGCGGAGCGAAGCTCCGCCCGACAACGACCTCATAATAGCGACTTCGCGCGTTCTGCGACGCGCTCGGGCGTGAACCCGAATTCCTTGAACAACGTTTCCGCCGGAGCAGAGGCTCCGAAGCGTCGCATGCCGATGATGGCGCCGCGATCGCCGACGTAACGCTCCCAGCCGAACGGAGATGCAGCTTCGACGGCGACGCGCGCGTGCACGGTCGGCGGGAGCACCTCATCGCGATACGCGCTGTTTTGCGATTCGAAGATCGACCAGCACGGAAGGCTGACGACGCGAGTCGGGATGCCTTCCTTTTGGAGGATGTCGCGTGCACCCGTGCAGATGTGGACTTCCGAGCCGGTACCGATGAGGATGACGCGCAGATCACCGCCGCTCTCGCGCGCGAGCGTGTAACCGCCGCGCGCCGCGCCGGCGACCGAAGCGGCATCGAAGACCGGCACTTTTTGGCGCGTGAACGCCATGCCGACCGGGCCGCCTTTATGCTCGACGGCGATTCGCCAGCAGATGACAGCCTCGTTCGCGTCGGCAGGGCGCATGATCGTCATGTTCGGGATCGCGCGCAGACTCGGTATCTGCTCTATCGATTGATGCGTCGGTCCATCCTCGCCGAGGCCGATGCTGTCGTGCGTCCAGACGTAGATGGGATTCACGCCTTGCAGCGCGGCAAGACGGATCGTCGGACGCATGTAGTCGGAGAAGATGAGGAACGTGCCGCCGTAGGGGCGCAGCCCGCCGTGCGCAGCCATGCCTGTGAGCGCTGCGCCCATCGCGTGCTCGCGGACGCCGAAGCGCAGGTTCCGTCCGCTATAGTCGGTCGGCTCGAAGTCGCCGCAATCTTTGACCGACGTCTTGTTCGACGTCGCGAGGTCGGCGGCGCCGCCGATGAGCGCCGGCACGGTGAGCGCAAGCGAGTTGATCGCCTTCTGCGATGCGTCGCGCGTCGCCACCCCGCCATCCTCGGGCTTGTACACCGGGAGCTTGTCCGCCCATCCGGGGGCGAGTTTCCCCGCCTGCTCGTCGAGGAATTGTTTGGCGAGCACCGGGCGTTTTGCTTGATACGCATCGAACGTCTCGCGCCATTTCGACTCGAGCTCGGCACCGCGTTCGACGAAAGAACGGAAGTGAGCGAGCGCGTCGTCCGGCACGAGGAACTGCTCGTCCGGCGGCCATCCATAGGCGAGTTTTGCGCCTCGCACTTCGTCGGCGCCGAGCGGCTCGCCATGCGCTGCCGATGTATCTTGCTTGTGCGGAGCGCCGTCGCCGATGTGCGTCCGCACGCGGATGAACGACGGGCGCGGATCGGCTTTCGCCGCGGTGATCGCGCGATCGACGGCGTCGATGTCGTTGCCGTCGGGGATGAACTGCGTATGCCAGCCGTAAGCGTCGTATCGCTTCTGGACGTCTTCGTTCGTGAACGAGAGGCTCGTCGGGCCGTCGAGCGACACGAGATTGTCGTCGTAGAGCACGATGAGCTGTCCGAGCTGGAGATGACCGGCAAGCGACGACGCTTCCGACGCGACGCCTTCCATCATATCGCCGTCGCTGACGATGACGTACGTGCGGTGATCGACGATAGAGCCGTCGTCGTTGTTGAAGCGCGCCGCGAGGATGCGTTCCGCCATCGCCATCCCGACCGCGTTCGAGATCCCTTGACCGAGCGGCCCCGTCGTGACCTCGACGCCGGGCGTGTGGCCGCGTTCCGGGTGACCAGGCGTCTTCGAACCCCATTGGCGGAATTGCTTGAGATCGTCGAGCGACACATCGTAGCCGGTCAAGAAGAGCAGCGCGTAGAGCAGCATCGAGCCGTGGCCGGCCGAGAGCACGAATCGGTCACGGTCGACCCAGTCAGGATTGCGCGGATTGAATCGAAGGTGGCGCGTCCACAGCGTGTACGCCATCGCGGCGGCCCCCATCGGCATGCCCGGGTGGCCGGAGTTCGCCTTCTGCACCGCATCGATGGCGAGCGTCCGTATGGTGTTGACGCAGAGCAGGTCGAGCGACGGCGAAGCGACGGCGGTTGGCGATCTCACTCGTTGGCCTCCGGAAGCGATGCTGGGTTCGTAACGCTCGTGGGTCGGTTGAAAGCGAGGGATTCGACGCGCGTAAAAGCGTTCTGCAAAAGTCTACCCACGGCGTCCTTGGGCGACCCATAAAGCGGTCCCTGTGTGCGCCCGCTAGCCCACTTTCAAGCCTTGCGTATCAGTGATACGGCCGATGACGGCTGCTCGGTTCACTCCGCTGCGGACAAGGTTTTCAAGCAGCGATCCGACGCGTTCCGGCCGGACTGCGATGAGCAAGCCGCCGGACGTCTGCGCGTCGCACAGCACCAACTGAAGCGGCTGCGAAACGGAACTGAACGTCGTGCCGAGTGCGAGCGCGCGCTCGTGGTTCGCCTTCGAGCCGCCGGGCGCGTGTCCAACTTCGGCGAGCTCCACAGCGCGTTCGAGCACCGGCACCGCATCGGCGTCGATCGTCGCGCCGACACCCGACCCGTCGATCATCTCGCGCAGGTGGCCTATGAGTCCGAAACCGGTGATGTCGGTCGCCGAATCGACACCCACTGAGAGCATCGCTTCGCTCGCCGCACGGTTGAGCGCCGTCATGCTCGCGATAGCCTCGGCGAGATCGGCGTCGCCGATCGCATCGCGCCGCCGCGCGGTCGTGATGATGCCCGTGCCGAGCGGTTTGGTGAGTACGAGCGCGTCGCCGGAGCGAGCGGTCGCGTTGCGGATGATCTTGTCGGGGTGGATGAGACCGACGACACTGAGGCCGTACTTCGGCTCGGGGTCCTTGACCGTGTGTCCTCCGATTACCGCGATGCCGGCCTCGCGCGCCTTTGCCGCACCACCGGCGAAGATCGCGCTCAAGATCTTGTGGTCGAGTCCGGATTCAGGAAAGGCTGCGATCGCGAGCGCGACGACCGGCCTAGCGCCCATCGCATAGATGTCGGAGAGCGAATTCGCGGCGGCGATCTCGCCGAACGTCGTCGCGTCGTCGACGATCGGTGTGAAAAAGTCGACCGTCAGCGCGAGCGCGAGATCGGGCGCGATCCGATAGACGCCCGCGTCGTCGGCAGTCTCGAATCCGACGAGGACGTTTGGATCATCGAGCGGCGGCATGACGCGCAGAACCTGCGCGAGGACGCCCGCGTCCATTTTGGACGCTCAGCCGGCGCAGTCGACGACGTGTGTGAGACGTGCGATGTCTGATCGCGACATGACATCGCTTGGTTTGGTGCACCGACGAAGGCGACCTCCGATGTCGACCAGAACGATGCGCCCGCGAGGTGCGAACGACGTGTCAGAGATCTTGTTGATCCCGGGTCCGGTCGCCGTTTCCGAAGATGTGCTCGCGGCAGCTGCGGCGCCGATGCAGAATCATCGCGGTCCGCGTGCGCGCGCGATGTACGACCGGCTCTACGAGAAGTTGCGCGAGATCCTCCAGACGCGCAACCGCATCGTCCTTCTCGGAAGTTCCGGCACAGGCGCGCTCGAGGCGATCATCGTCAATCTCTTCTCACCGGGGAACAAATTGCTGAGCTTAAGCATCGGGTCGTTCGGCGACCGGCTTGCCGCGATCGCTCGTGCGTACGGCGCGGACGTCGAATCGCTCGCCGAGCAATGGGGTTGGGGCAACGATCCGCAGCGGCTTCGCGATCGGCTGCGCGCCGACACGGCGGAAACGATCAAGGGGATCCTCATCACACACAACGAGACCTCGACCGGCGTCGGCAACGATCTCGAGGCGCTGATGCGAGCGAAAGGCGATCATCCGGCCTTCACGATCGTCGACTCCGTGAGCGGCGCAGGTGCGGTCGAGCTCCGGACTGACGAATGGGGCATCGACGCGCTGGCGTCGGCGTCACAGAAGGCGCTGGCGGCACCGCCTGGGGCGGCGGTCGTCGTCCTGAGCGACCGCGCGTGGAAAGCGGCCGAGCAAGCCAAGATGCCGCGTTTCTACCTCGACCTATTGAAGGCGCGAAAGGCTGCCGACGAAGGCGCGACCCCCTGGACACCCCCTGTCCCGATACTAACGGCTCTCGAACGGGCGTCCGATAACTACTTGAAGGAAGGCCGCGAAGCCGCGCATGCCCGGCATGCGCGCTACGCCTCCGCCGTCCGTGCGGGTTGCATGGCGCTGGGGCTCTCGCTCTTCGCGCAGCCGCGATGGTACTCGCAAACGGTCACGGCCGTTCGAGTTCCGGCGGGCGTCGAGGCAAAGGGACTTCTCAGCCGCCTTCGCGAGCGCTACGGCGTCGTCGTCGGCGGCGGTCAAGGACAAGTGGAAGGCAAGATCTTCCGCATCGGCAACATGGGAGCGCTCGCAGAGCGCGATCTGATCGGTGCGATGGGAGCGCTGGAGTTGGCGCTCGGAGACTTGGGCGTGAGAGTTGCGTTGGGCTCGGCGAGTGCCGCGACAGCGCGCATCCTCGCCGGAGCGGACGGAAACGACCGCGCGGCGACAGCTCGAGCGGCAGTATAGACCGATCGGTTCGTCTGGGGGAAGGGACTCTTCGGTGAGACTTTTAGTGTGCGGTCGTGCGCTGCAGCGTCTTGCGGCGTGCATCATCGGTTTGGCGATCATCGGCGCTGTCGCGGCGCCTGCAACATCACCCGCGCGCGGCGACGGCACGACGGCGATCGCAGTAGAAACGTTTTCGAACGAAGCGGGAGCAAGCGGCTCCGTCGCCGTCGATCTCAGCGATGCCGCTTATAGAGCGATTTCGTCGACGTC
>DASQJC010000432.1:0-15422 GCA_035631255.1 Candidatus Eremiobacteraceae bacterium
GCGTGCCACACAGCGCGGAATCCGGCGGCTTCCATAAGATACGCGATGGCCGACGGCGGACTCATGCGCGCGCATCCGCTTCGCCACACTTTCGACCGCTCTCGAAACGCCGCGAGCGATGCGCGTGCGCCTTCCGACAAGCGCTGATCGGCGAGGCCGTACAGCACGTTCTCCGCGAGCGTCGTCGACACGATGCCTCGGCCACCGCTCAGGCGTGCGTCGTCGAGACCGACGTCGAGCGCGAGCTGATCCGCATCTTCGGGATCGCGGCACAGGCGGAGCAGCGACAGATCCGTGAGCGCGACGACCGGCGACGACAGCACGCGCAAGAGATGCGCGTGGTCGTACGGGTCATCGATGACGCAGGCGAGGGCGAGAAGATCGGCGATGTCCTCCGGCGCTTGCCACGCGTCATGCGGTGCGGTGATCGGCACGCCGCGATCGCTCAACCCTCGGACGTAGATGGCTGCTGCAGCGCGGTCGCGCGTCAACACGAGGATCTCAGACGGCTGCACTCGGTTTTCAAGCAGCTCGCGGATATCGCGTGCGACGGCACCGACCTCGGCATCTTCGTCGGAAAACCGCACGGCGGTCGTCGTCGCGCGAGCGGCGGGCGGCGGGAGGACGATCTTTTCGACTGCGTCTCCGAGCGGCAACGCGCGCCGGCCGCGGATGCCCTCGATCGCCGAAGCGGGGCAAAGCGCGGCGGCGAGTCGCATGCCGCCAGCCGAGCGGAACGCATCGAGCGTTTGCGCAAGCGCGGGCTCGGCGTCCTCGGCATCGTCGACGATGAATCCACCAGAGCGCGCGACGAGCCGATCGACGGCGTCTCGATCGCGGCGCAGCCATCCGAGGCCTTCCGCGATCACGTCTTCTACGGACAAAACCGGCCGGCCCGACGCAAGCCGTACGTACTCACTATAAAGGAAGGAGAGCATCACAGCCAGGTCGCGCTCGGCGCGTCGCTGCACGCGCAGCTGGTCGAGGGTCGCCGACATCGCTTCGCGCCCGCGGTGACTCGCATTAGAGCGCACGCTTCCGTGCGCGCACAACGCGCGTGCCCGCTCGACGTCCTCGCCGTAGAACGCTTCGATGCCCGCCGCACAACCTTCGCTGAAAGAGCCGGCGTCGACGAGACGGCGCCTGAGTTGCCGGAACAATCCCGCGGCCTCCTCGAAGAACACGTCCGGACGCGCCAAAAACGGCAGATCGAGCACGAACTCCGTGCTCCGAAAGCCGGGCCACGTCATGTCGAGGATCGTGCGCCCGGCCTCGCGTGCGAGCGCGATCGAATCTGCCTCTCCACCTAGAGAGAGCTGCGGCGAGGCGCCCGACGCGGCGAATTCGCGGCGCATCCACGACGCAAGGTGTGCGGGAAGCGTATCGATCGCGACATGGTCTCGTACGCCGAGGCGCTCGGCTGCCGCCTCGAACGCCGCGCGTGACGCTTCGTTCGCACAGATGACGGTGACGGCACCATCGCCGGCCCAGCGCGCCGCGAGCGCAGCGAGAGCGGTCGTCTTGCCCGAACCTGGCGGGCCGGTGACGAGCAACGGCGACGGACCTTCGAATGCAGCGATCGCTCGTTGACTTTCAGAGAGCTCGACGTCCGCATCAGCGAGCAAAGATGCGTTCCTCGTCTTCGGGCCGCTCGCGGCACGACGCCGCGTAGGAACAATACGAGCACGGCGGATCATCACCGACCGCAAAGTGCTCGAAGCCTACGTTCGTTATCTCATCGCAACGCCGTGTGAGAACGGCAAGCGACACGTTGAGATCCGACACCGAGCACGTCGCACGCAAGACCCCGGCCCGATCGCGTCTCGGAGCGACCGATCTGCCCGTTTCGTCAGCGACGTCGAGCGCGAGCACCCATGTGCGGTCGCGGGCGTCGCGGATCGAGACGAGCGCGATGCGCGCGACATCGTCGCCGCGGGCGCGGCGCATCGCGTAGTAGAGCGCGAGCTGTGCCTCGTCGCCGGAGCGGACTTGGCGCAGATATTCGTCAGGATCGTCTTCGATGCGGCCGGTCTTGTAGTCGAGGATCGTCACCGGACCGCCCCCATAGGGGCGGTCGACGCGATCGATGTAACCGACGAACCGATGATCGCCGAGAAGCACGTCGTGACGCTCTTCGACTTCCGCGATCTCGAGTGGCGCATCGGCGGCTTCTTCGAACAGCCATTGGACGTAATGGCGCGCGACCTGACGCGCGCGCAGACGAAGCACCGCGTACTCGAGCTCTGAGTCGAATTCGCGATGCGCGACGCCGAAAGCGGCATCGAGCTGCATGCAGAGCTTGTCGAGCACCTCGCCGCGCTTCCACGCCGATGGGATGCGCACTTCGCGGTGCAGCGCCTCGAGCGCCGAGTGGAAGACCTTGCCGTACACCGCATTCGAGGTCGAAAACTCTTCGACCGCGTCGCACATATACTCGTAGAAAAAGCGGCGCGGACATTTCACGAACATGTTCAATCGCGACGCAGAGAACGTCATGTGCGGAGCGACGACCGCTCCGCCCGGTTCCGGCAACGGCCGGTCGAGACGCGCGCTCGGGTCGACGACCGCTGCGCGCTCCTCTAAGAATCGCGCCACGGCAGCGCTCGCCGAACGGCGGACGAGCAGGCATCGAGGCCGCAGCAGCGATGCATCGCAGCCCACCGACGCGGCGAACGCTTCGAGATCGACGACTCCGCCGGGCGTGTCGTCGAAACAGATGCGGATCACGTCGCCATCATATGCGCCGATCGGCGAAAGCCGGACACGATCCGAAACATTCGTCGCCGACACCGCGTCGCACAAAAGCGCCGCTCGAACGCCGAACGAAGGCGGATCTTCGAGCGAATCCCAGACCGAGTCGGCCATCGCGGCTTGCTTCGATATGGTAGCCTCCGAAGCGCCGGTCGCACTGACGGCGGCAGCGAGAGCGCCGCGACGCTTTCGGCCGCTGCGCCGCACTTCTTCGATCCGGTCGGACCATCGGACGGCGAGTTCGCGCGAGCCGATGCCCCGAAACGCCGCGCCGGTCGTCCGAAGGCCTGCCCGCAGCGAACGCTGCCCGGCGAGCCGCTCCGCGGCTTTCAGTTCCGCGACATCGAAGTCGCCCGCAAGCGCTTCGACGAGCGAACGATCGTCGCTCGAGGCCGCCGCCCGTAAGATGCGGATCGCCGACAGATCGTCAACACCGAACGCGGCCACGACAGCGCGCGGCGCTTCTGCATGTTCGAAACCTGCTTGTGCCAGTAGGTCTAGCGCTTCGGCGAGTGAGCCGGCATTCGCGCCAAGCGAGGCGACATTTGCATCGAGTGCGACACCCGGCTCAACTTTCGAGTGCGACGCAGAACCCGACAGCGCCGCACCGCGCAATGTCGCTCGCATCGCGAGCAGTACGCGAGCGACGCTCGCGACGGAATGGTCGCCGTCGGCGCAGGCTGCCGCGAGCGAAGCGTCCGAGACGGCGGCGCGATCGACCGCGCTGCTCAGCGAGCAGAACTCATCGATCGCCGAAGGGTCGGACGCGAGCGCCTCGAGCGCAGGCTCGGCGATCAGGCCGCGATACGCCGCTGCCCTACGCGCTGCGGACAACGGTTATTTGAGCGCGGCTTCGAGCCGCGCGAGCGAAGCGCCGACGCAATCGATTGTCAGCGCGAGCATGGCGCTCAGATCGCCCGCGTCCGCTTGGCGCAAGCCGTCGTAGTATCGATCGGCGTCCTCGGTGCGCACGATCGCCGGTGGATAACCCGATCCGACCAAGACCATGCTCGAGAGCAGTCGGCCGACTCGACCGTTGCCGTCGAGGAACGGCGAGATGTTCTGGATCTTCGCTTGCGCGGCTGCGGATTTCGCGAGCGTCGCAGCGCTCGTCTCGTCGAGCCATTCGGTGAACTCGCGCACGAGCGCGGGCACGAGCGCGGATTCGGGCGGCAAATAGTCGGTGCCGACGATCCGCGTGTCGATGCGCCGATATGCTCCGGCGTTCTCGTCGTCGATCGCCGCGAACAACAATCCGTGGAGTTCGCGGATCGCACGCTCGGTCAGCGGCGCTTGGCTTTTCGCTAGAACGTCGACGTGTCCGAGCGCCTTATGCAGGTTGACCGCCTCCAAGTGTTCGCGCAAGGTCAGGCCGCCGACGGTCTCGCCGCGCAGCACGAGCGCTTCGGTCTGCTCGCGGTCGAGCCGGTTGCCGCGCATCGCATTCGAATGGTAGATCTCATCGAGATGAAGCTCGGCGCGGACGTTTCCAGCGGACGCGATCGCCGCCGCGCCGCGGCGCCATAACGCCTTGACGCGCTCTTCGACTTCGCGCATGCGGCCTTCGAGCGCTCCGTCAAAACGCAAGCCGATCGCTTCTTCCTCCGCGCGCGGCGCCTTGTCCAGGCCGAGCCGCTGGAGGTCGACGCGCTGCTCGCGCAGCCAGTCGAGCGCGATCGCCTCGAGCCGGCGCTGGCGATATGATAGCCACGACCTGCGCGCACGCGGGAAAGCGCCGATGACTTGAAGGAAGCGTGCCGGCGACGGTCCGGCGGCTGCCGTCTGAAGCCGTTCTGCAAGCTCGCCGTCGGCGAGCGTCGCGATGAAGTCGCGGATCATCTCGTGCGCGTCCGCATGCGATAATGGATGGACGACGACGGCGTCGTTGCGAGCAGAACAGCCTCGCGCGCCGGGATCATCGGCCGCGTACGGCTCGAGCCGGCAGTCGGAGAGGATGAAAAAGTACCGGAACTGGCCGCTGCGGTCGTCTAGGGCGTCGGCCAGCTCTTCTAATATGAAGCTTCGCACGCAAACGCGGTTTTCGAGTGGCCGTCCCGCAAAGCCTCGCTATGCTTGGCGGGTGTCGTGTCGAGCGTCAAAGTTTGGCGTTATAATAAGGAATCATGGCCTCAATCCCGATTATATAGACACGAGCTGTGTGTCCCGTAACTTTGCGGGCACTGCCCGAGGACGACAAGACCGATCATGCTGCCTATCTTTTTCGGTGTAACAATTCCGGGGGCGGTCCGGTCGTATCACCTAGAACCGGTCTCTCTGGGCAAAGACCTTGCCCTGATGCAACGCATAGCCAACGGCGACGGCGAGGCGTTCGCGGAGCTGGTGAGGCGATACACACGGATGCTCTACAATGTCGCGTATCGATACAACGCTTCCTCGGCCGAGGACCTGGTCCAGGAATCGTTCTTGCGCGCCTACCAGCACGCCAACACATTTTCGGGCCGCAGCAAAGTATCGTCTTGGCTCTACCGCATCTGCGTGAACGTCTGTCTGACCCATCAAGGGAAAGCGGGCGCACCGATGACCGACATCGATGATGTGAACGAAGCGGATCTCGTCAGCCGGACCGAGGATCGGCCCGACGCGACGGCGGTCCGCGGCGAGACCTTCCGCGAGCTCGAGGATGGCTTGCGGGCACTGCCTAGCCAGCAGCGCATGGTCTTCATCCTCCGGGAGCTACAAGGACTCTCGTACGGCGAAATCGCCGACATCCTGGGCATGAACGAGCAGGCGGCTCGGACCAATCTGTGCCGCGCCAAACGGCGCCTCCAGGTCTGGCTCGACCCGCTGATCAGTTAGGGAAGGAAGGCGCACCGATATGGAATGCTCTGAAGCGCTCGATCTTCTCTACTCGTCATTCGACGGGCAGATCACGCCCACACAGCAGTCTCTCCTCGACGGCCATCGCCGGACCTGCTTCGCTTGCGCGAGCAGCATGATCAAGGCGGAGCGGTTCCAAGAGCTGATCCGGCACGTGCCGCAGCTGACGGTACCGCGCGGTCTCGAGCAGCGCATCATCAACCGCGTCGTCCACGGTAGTTCTGCGAGCTCGCCGTCCGACAAAGTCCGTTCGATCACCACCGTCGCTCGCCAGAATTGGCGCCAGGCCTCCGCTTTCGGCGGCGTCCTCGCGGCAGCGCTCGCGGTCGGCGTGTACGTCCACAACGCGAATCTGCCGCCGGCCGGTCCGCCTCTCGTCGCCGCTGTCCAAGGCGCGCTCGAGACGATCGACAACGGCACGTCCAAAGATGTCGCGAACGGCACGATGGATATCACCGCCGGATCGACCGTCGCGAACACGTCGATCAACCCGGCGATCGTCGCGCTAACCGCGCACCTCAACATGACGCTCCAGGGCGGCTCGCAGGTGCACTTCGAGCGCGTCGCGACCGACCCGAAGACCGGCAACGTCAACGAGATCGACGTCCATGTCGACCGCGGCGGCGTGCAGGTCCACGAAGATCTCCATCATGAGGCCTCGCCGATCAAGGTCGCGACCGATCAGGCGACCGTGGTGCCGACCGGCACGACGTTCTCGGTCGATCAGCGGCTAACCGGAACGCATGTCACGGTCAACAAGGGCAGCGTCGCCGTCTACACGTCGGGTCGCGTGATGAACCTCCTCGCCGGCCAAGGCATGATGATCGTCGCGAACGGCGGCGTCCTGCGCGACAAGCCGGTGAAGCCGGCGACCACATCTGCGCCCGGCCCCACGAAAGACATCGTCACTAAGCAACACTCCTAGTCCTCAAGCAGCCCGTATCGGAACCCGGGGGCGGCGCAAGCCGCCCCCACTTTTTTGCTGCGCACAGAATGGAGCGGTCGACCTTCATGGTCGACCGCCGCGGCCTTGCTTTGAAGAAACCCTACTACCACGACTTGGCGCTTTGTGATACACTAATCGCGTGCCGATTCTGCAGCGCATTCTAAGTAGACCCTGGCAGCTCGCTGTATTTGTCTATGCGGTCGTGATCTTTGTCGCCATAGTAATTCAAATCGTCATCGGCGGCCGTACGGGATACAATCTCATGTTCGACATCTTCGTGACGGCAACGGTCCTCCTGTCCGTCGTCGGACTCATGTGGATTGCAAGTCGGCTCGAGAGCAATGGCTGAGCGATCACCTGAGGAAGTCGATCGAGAAAATCGTTGGAAAACGTGGGTTGAGGCTGTGTTCGCCGATATCGCAAACGCATACGGCGACCCGCCTTCCAGGGGAGCTCGTCGCGATTTCGGCGAGTGGCAAGTCGAGATCCGCGCATCTGGGGTTGGCACAGCCGTACTCGACGTTTTCTCCAACGCGATGAAGCCGGTCCCCCAACTTCACGACAGCAAGGAAGTACTTTGGGAAAGAACTACATCCGGTGACGCAGCTCAGTTCGTTCTCGATATGATCGACGAGCTATCCCGCAACCCATTGTACGCGCTGATGAAGCGAGCTATGCTGCCCTGATCATTGTAAAACCGCGGCGGTCGACCATAAAGGTCGACCGCTCCATCTATTCCTATTCCGCTCTATTCCTATTCCGCTAAGGCGAGGCCGTCGCTGCGCGGGTCCGTACCTGCGAGGATGATGCCGCGGTCGCGGTCGATCACGATTGCGCCCGCGTGGCCCATCGTTTCATCCCAGTCGTCTGTCACACCGACTCGATGACCACGCGCTCGCAGTCCCTCGATGCACGCAGAACCGACGCGACGTTCGACGACTAATTCCGGATCGGTCGCGCTCGACCAGCGCCAGCGCGGTCGCTCGATCGCCGCCTGCGGCTCCATGCCGCGCTCGGCGATGCGGATCGAGAGCGACAACCCGGTTTGAGGCTGCCCGTCACCGCCCATCGATCCGTAGACGACCTGCGGTTTTCCGCCACTCAGCAGCATGTTCGCGATGAGCGTGTGGAACGGCCGATGTCCTGGAGATAGCGACCGTGTCTGGCCTTCATCGAGCGTGAACCAGCAGCCGCGGTTGTGAAGCGCGATTCCAAGTTCAGGCACGACGACGCACGATCCGAAATGCTGATAGAGCGATTGGATCGCTGACACCGCATTACCGCGCGAATCGACGCACGCGAAGAAGGTCGTGCCGCCGAAATCCGACGCGACCGCTGAGCTATCCGCGGCCCGGTCGCCATCGATTCGCTTGGCGAGATCCCGGATGCGCTCGCGCGCAAGCAGACGATCTATCGGCGCCGGCCGATATCGCGGATCGCAGATGTGCGTATCGCGGTCGGCGTACGCGAGGCGTGTCGCTTCGACACACGCGTGGACGAACGCCGCCGATACATCATCGGCATCGGATGCAGCGCCGAACTCTTCATAGATCGACTGCGCTATGAGCAACGTAAGGCCTTGACTCGGCGGAGCTGTCGTCAACGATTCGAAGCCGAGGAACGGCGTCCGGATCGGATCGACCCACGCTCCGCGATGCGCGCCAAAGTCGGAAGCGCGCAGCGGACTGCCCACGCGCGTGCAATACCGATCGATCGCCGTAGCGGCCTCGCCTTCGTAGAACCAGGCGCGGCCGCGCGAACCTATTTTCTCCAGCGTATTTGCAAGCGCCGGCTGCACGAGCAGAGCAGACCCAAGGCGGCCTGATCCAAGAATCGCGCGCCCACCTTCATCGGCGTCGAGAAGCTCGCGTTCTTCGAACAGACCCCGCCCCAGGCTGCGCGCGATCGGCGCTCCGTCGCGTGCGAGCGCGACACCGGAAGCGACGAGCCGCGACATGTCCATCGAGCCGAAGCGCTCGTGAAGCGCAAACCACGTGTCGACCGCACCCGGCACCGTAAGAGCCGATAACGCGCCGCGCTGCGGTATCGAATCGTGCCCCGCGCGATGATAGAAGTCGTGCGTCGCAAGCGCCGCAGCTGCGCCGGCGCCGTCGTACGCATGCACTGAGTCCGTCGCAGCATCGTAGCAGAGCGCGAAGAAGTCGCCGCCGATCCCGGTCATGTGGCAATACACCACACTCAACGTCGAAGCGACGGCGATCGCCGCATCGGCCGCAGTTCCTCCCGAGACGAGCACGGATGCGCCGGCGCTCGTCGCTGCCGCATGCGGTGAGGTCACCGCCCATCGCGTGCCCGCTGCAGGTGGTCTCGAGCCGTTCGGAAGGAGGCGAGACTCCGTTTTCTCAGGCACCTGGCAGAACGATCGTCGAAGTCGCAGGCGGGCGCGCGGCTTCCTCGTCGAGCGCTTTCGGATCCGCCTTCAAGAAATCGGAAATGCCGGCGATGCGCTGCGTGCGTACGTAATCGAGATGGCGACGTCGCATCGCGTCTGCGACATCGGCAGCAGATCGACCGGCGAAATCAAGCGGATGGCCCGTGCAGATAAAAAATCGTCCGACTTTGAGCGGTCGAACAGCGGCCGCGGATCGCTCGGCGGGCTTCCACTCCGCCTGAACGTCGAAAACGTCGAACGCCGGTGCATTCTCGTCGAGCAAGTCGACGCACGCCGTAAAACCTCCCGACCACTCGCCCGTTTGAACGAGCCGTCGAGGCGCATCGACCCAGTGTGTGAGCATCGCTTGCGTGGAAGAATCGAGTCCAGGGGAGGCCTCGATCGCGAACTGCTCGACCGTTCGTCGCCCGAAATGGCGAGGCCGATATTCGAACATGAGAAAATCGACGACGCGAGCGCCGCGGGCCTTGTCTATGCGGCCGTTCCAGAAAGGGAACTCCTCGCGCGCGATGCTCTCGAGCCCGGCTTGCGCCGCCGACTCGGCGAATCGGGCGAGCCGGGTCAAGAGCGGCAGCGCGGCCGTTTCGAGCTCGACCGCGAATTCGACGCGCTCGGCCTCGCGGGGCAGGCAGCAGCGCTTGTACTTGCGTCCGCTCCCACAGGGACAGAGGTCGTTCCGGCCCGGCCGTTCCATCGCGGTCGTGTTGCGCGTCGCGCCAGGCGAATTCCCGCAGATGTCGATATTGTAAGTATATGCTTCTGACGGCCTGCGCTTTAGCGCTCGTTCTTGATCTGCACCCCGGCTCGCGCGTCGTCGAGCGTTCGCAGTACGACGATCACGTCAACTGGGTGCTGCCGCCGGATAAACTTGAGGGTTTCCGCCGGAGCGGCGTCGTCATCGACGAGGACAAACGGACGACGCTCGTCGCGGAGACGACCGTCACGCAAGCGCCGCATCACTTGATGAACCTCCGCGGCTCGGTCCAACAGACGGCGACCGACGTTCCGCGCCATCGCACGACGAACGAGGTCGATCAGATCTCCACGACGGTGACGCCGCGCAACACGGCGGTACCCGCGAGTGTTCTCGATCTCGAAGAAGCGGCGATGGTCGATTTTCCCGTCGGCCCCGTGTGTGTCGGCCAGACATGGCGGACGCGCCTGCCGGTGATCACGACGCTTGGCAGCGGCACGGCGACGATCGATCACAAAGTGACGAAGATCGACGGCCGCTTCGTCGACGTCGCGATCAAGGGAGCCGGCGTCATCAGCGGGATGGAGTACAACCTGCCGCGGCTGCTGCCGGGAGCGATCGGGATCTCCGGTACTGCGCGCTACGATGCGGTCGCCGGTACTGTGACCAGTGAGTCGTACGCCGTCCACAACCGGCTCATCCGCACGGTCAAAGACAAGACGATCGGTTTCCTCGAATCGGAGACGGTCGCGATCAAGACGACGGTGACGCCGCCGCCGTCGGCGCAGCGGCCGGACCCGCCTCGATAGCCGCGAAGTTCCGAAACCAGAGATCGCCGGCTTCGATCGCGTCGGATCTCGTCTCGACCGCGTAGAAACGCGTCCACACGATGGGGAAACGCGCCGTCGCGGGTAGCGCGACGCGGATCGTCTTCCAGCCGCGCCAGTCGACGTGCCTCGCGATCGTGACCGAATCGTCGATACCGTCCGCGTTGCGATAACCACCGCGCAGCCACTCGCCGGCGGTGTCGCCGTACACATCGATCGAAAAGCCGAGCGGTTCGCCCGGAACCACGACGGACGTGTTCGCGTACGCCGCGCGCGTTGCGCCGCCTTGCGTGAACTCGTACGATAGGTGGAGACCTGGTGAGCTATCGGGCGTCGTCGAGCGATCGACATCTCCACCGACGCTGCGCGGACTCGACGAGAATTGCCACGCGATCGACGATTTCGGGTCGATAAGCGAATCGAGCACGAGCGCGTGCTCGCCGATGAGCATCGGCAACGTCGCGACAGCCGAGCCGACGCGCGCTGTGACGTTTGCGATGCCCGCCGCCGGACCACCTGTGAAGGTTCCGCCAGCGCCGATCTTGCCGTCGCCTGACGCAGTCCAGGTCACCGCACTCGGATCGACCGCGACCGCCCGACCGTCTTTGAGCGTCGCAAGAACCGAGAGGCGAGCGATGGCGCCCGATTCCACGACACGACCGTAGCCAGCAATCGAGACGATGTCCGGAGTCGAAACGATATCGATCGGTTGCGACGACGACATCACCGTTCCGACGCGTGCGCTCACGTTCACGCGACCGGCAGCTTTCGCAGTGAGAACACCGCTCCCGTCGACGCTCGCGAGCGCGGGTGCATCCAAGACGAAACCAGCCGACGCCGGCGATACCGCCACCGGCTGTAGTCCCGCGTCGACCGCCGCAGCAGATAAACGGAGATGACTCCCGACCAAGACGGCCGTCGTGTCGCCATCGGTGTGGAGGAGCGCTTGCGCGATCGGCTCCGGTGTCGCGGTGTTCAAGACGAGCAGCGCGTCCGCGATCGACCGTTCGTGGCCATCCGAGGGCACGTTCGCGACCGAAGAAACCATATCGCCGAGGTGGCGGACCGCCATCTCAGTGGAGCCCCCGCTGTCGAATGCCATCGCATCGCTTGCGCCGAGCGCTTGAAGCAGCGAGCCGAGCATCGGGCGCGTTATGCCCACCGACCGTGCGGGTGCGCGACCGTCGACCGCGACGAGCCACAGCGTCGATCCATCCGCGGATATGCCCGCGCCCGTCACAGGATACCGGACGTTCGCCTCTCCCGGCGCGGGCGCGGCAGCGTCGCTTACTAAAGAGCCGCCGCGCAGCAGCAGCGGTCCGCCGCCGACAGCCGAAACGATCGATGACGGCGAGCTTGTAAATCCAAGCGTGACCACATCGCCGGTCGTGAACGACGAGAGCCGTCCGACTTGCTCCGCTCCGCGCGCGACAATACCGAACTGTCCGGCGGAGAGCGGCAGGAGATGCGGCGCGTTCGATACGGCCGTCAAGACTTTGTACGAAGATGGACCATTGGGCGCCAACAAGATCTCGAGATCGGATCCGGCATCACCGCCGAATTCCGGCGTGATGAGCGACAGCCCGTCGTTGACACCCCAGTCGTTGATCGCATTGACCGTCAGCGATGATCCGGCGGCGTCCGTAAGGGTCGCCTGCAGCGTCACCGGTCCGAGTGTCACGTGTCCATCCGGTCCGACGGCGAGCGCCGCGGCCGCGTCCGGTTGATGCAAGAAACGTCCGCCGGTCGCGACGACGTTGAGCGGCGCACCCGAGCCGCCGATGTCGAAATAGTCCGCGTTGATCGCCGCCTCAGCGTGCGCACGATCCGCCATCGACGTGACCGTCTCGTCGTTTCCCGCGATGACGTCGTGATGCGTCGTGACGGCGAGTGCGACGTCCGGATCGTGAAGGTCGACCTTCGTCATGTAGACGACAAGCGGACCGGCGGTAGTCGTCAACGTCCATCGATCGTATGTCACGCCGGGCCCGAGCTGTTCCGGCGCGTCGGAGACAGCGCTCACAGTGGGCCAACCCGCCGGTTGCGGAAACGCCGCTCCGGCGAGCAAGACCGAAGCGGCCGATAGGAGAACCGTGGGCGAGCGCATCATTGCGCGCCACGTTCTCGTCAGGGATACCCGATGCCTTATTTCCGACACGCACTGCCGTTTCTGTGCGCGCTCATCGCATGCGTCGCTGCAGCGCGGGCGGCCGCTCCCTCGTCACCTTCACCGGCGTCATCTTCTCCCACGTCATCTTCTTCTGCATCTGCCTCATCGGCAACGCCGGGCTCCGGCGCAACCGCATTGCTCACCTGGCGACTCGACCCGTCGATGCACTACACGGATGAGGTGCACATGACGCACGTCATCGCGAACGACTTGAGCGGCATCTACAAGAAGCTCGCGGGGTCGAAAGCCGATCCGGTCACGATCCTCGAGGACCGCACGACCGAATTCGGCGCGGGGCAAGCTGGGAACGTCGACGGTTCGATCGTCGACGTGCGGCACTACGGCGGACTCCAGAGCAAAGACGCGTCGGTCATGAAGCGGACGAGCGCATATAAAGGAACGATCGCAGCATCGGGGCGGCGAACGCCGAGCGACGAGCCGCTCTACGACGTCGGTGCCGGTCCACTGTGCGACTTTCCCGCGACTCCAGTCGCGGTCGGCCAGTCGTGGACGCTCACGCGCAATATCCTCGTCGATCGCGATCTCGGCCACGGCACGATGACGTACACCGACACGCTCGAAAAGATCGACACGCGTCAAGGTCACCGGATCGCCATCATAGCGGTCAAGGGCGCGGGCCGAGTCGATGTGGCTCCGGACCTGACCGCAAAAGGTTTCAAAACGTCGGACATCGCGCTCACCGGCACGGCGGAGTTCGACACGACGACCGGGCTGCCAGGCGTTCAGCACTACACCGCGCACGCCCAGTGGAACACGAAAGTGATGTGGATCCACCTCGGCCTGATCTTCGATGATACATTCGATGCGCTCGCTTGGAGCGCGAAGAAATGATGACGCCGTCACGATCGCAGCAACCCGCGTCGGACAAAGAGCTCGATAGCGCGATCTCAGACGCACTCGACGCCTCCGGGCTCAGGGAGATCGCCTACGCCTACGTCGCCGACCTCGATGCGATGCGTTATGGTGCCTACCGCGCCGACGAGGTGATCTATCCCGCGAGCGTCATCAAGGTGCCGATAATGGCCGAAGCCTTCCGCAAGGCCGAGGCCGGCGAGCTTCGGCTCGACGACGTCGTGACGGTGACGCAAGCGAATCAGACGACGACGTGGGGCGGCGAGTCGCCGTTTCACGCGGGCGCGAAGGCGACGGTGCGCGACCTCGTCGACCGCATGATCACGCACTCGGATAACGTCGCGACGAATCAGCTCTTCGATGTATTGCGTCGAGAGCGCGTCACCGCATTCATGCGCGAGCTCGGCCTCCCCACGTTTTTCCTTGGACGAAAGCTTTCCGGATCCGAGCCGCTCATCGTCGACGATGAGATGACCGGCCGCAATCGGCTGCCGCCGCACGAGATCGGCACGTTACTGACGCTCATCGCGACGGATGCCGTACCTGCTGCAGCGCGACAACGAGAGATCTTACGACGCTGCTTGCACAACGAGAAACTCGTGCCCGCGCTGCGAGAAGGCGACGTCTTCATGCACAAGACGGGTGAGACGTCCGACCTATCACACGATGCAGGCATCCTCAAGACGGCGGAAGGCACGTCCTATGTCGTCGTCCTCTACACGAACCCTGAATCAAGAGGCGACGATACGGAAGCCGATCACGTCAACCCGCAGATGACCGACTGGATGCGTTCGCTGCGCGCGCGGCTATGACGGCATATCAACTGTGACGAAGCGGCCGTGCGTTAAGTAGCGGCGCCTCGTCCCGCCGCCAGGGCGGTCAGCGGCGAGCGCGGAAGCGAGCGAGCCGCACGATTTCGTGCGTTCCCGAGGTTAGCGCGTGCCCGAAACGTTGGTCCGAGTCGTCCTTCCCGAGATGGGAGAATCCGTCAGCGAAGGTTCGGTGACGGGCTGGCGTAAGGCCGTCGGCGATCGAATCGCGGAGGGCGAACCGCTCGTCGACGTCACGACCGACAAAGTCGACGTCGAAGTCCCCGCGCCCGCATCCGGCACGCTCGCGCGCATCGTCGTCGCCGATGGAGCGACGGTTCCAGTCGGTGCGCTTCTCGCTGAGATCGACACATCAAATGCCGGCGACGCAGCGGACGTGCACAAACCGCCGTCGGCTGCGCCTGCGCCGAAAGAGGCGAATGGGCCCGCGACGCAATCCCCGCCGATCGCGCCGGCCTCATCACCGCCGAAGAACATCAGCGTTCCCGACAGCGCCTCACCGCTCGCGAAGCGGCTCGCGTACGTCAAGGGCGTCGATGTGTCGAGCGCAACGGGTACGGGCCCCGGTGGCGCGCTTCGGCGCGATGACGTCGCCGCGCTCGCCGATGGACGGCCAGCTCAGGCTGTGGCTCCGGCGCCCGCCGACGCAACGCTGACGCCACTCAAAGGTCCGGCCGCGTCGCTCGCGTCATACATGGAGCAGAGTCTCCAGATCCCGACCGCGACGAGTTTTCGATCGTTCGCGGTCGACGTCATGGATGCGCGCCGGCGCGAACTCAACGCGGCGCTTGCAACACAGCACCGATCGGAGAAGGTCTCGTTCACGCATCTCATCGCGTTCGCAATCGTCAAGGCGGCGGGCGACGTGCCGTCGATGGCGACTTCGTTCCGGCGGGGCGAGAACGGACCCGAACGAGTGGCGCGCGGCGTCCACCTCGGCATCGCGGTCGACATGCAGCGCAAGGACGGCAGCCGTTTTCTTATCGTGCCCGTCATCCACGGCGCCCCGTCGCTCGACTTCAAGACCTTCCACGCGACGTACGAAACGCTCGTCGCAAAGGCGCGCACAAATACGCTGAC
>DASQJC010000433.1:0-14756 GCA_035631255.1 Candidatus Eremiobacteraceae bacterium
CTCGCCGACCCGCGCTTTGCCGACGTGCGCTCGGAGATGATGCAGATGCACGTCCGGGGCACGGTCATCGTGCCGCTCGTCGCGGGCGGCCGCGTCATCGGCACGCTCTCGGTGAATTCGTCATCGCAGCCGCGCCGCTTCACCGACGAAGAGATCGAAGTGCTCGAGACGGTCGCGAACCAGCTCGCGCTCGGCGTCCGCAACGCGCGACTCTACGGCCGCGCGCGCGATCGCGCGAACGAAGATTCGCTCACCGGCATCTTCAACCACCGGTATCTCCACGAACGGCTCGAGTTCGAGCTGCTCCGTGCACGGCGCGTCGGTCACCCGCTCGCGATCGCGCTCTTCGACCTCAACAATTTCAAGACGTTCAACGACACGTTCGGCCATCAAGCCGGCGATGAAGTCCTGCGCGTCGTCGCGGCGACGCTCGGCATGTGCTTGCGAGCGACCGACATCGGCGGCCGTTACGGCGGCGACGAGTTCTTGGTGATACTACCGCAAGCCGACGAGCCCGGCGCGCAGATGCTCCTCAATCGCGTGCGACGCAAACTCGAAGAGCAATCGAAGGCCGGCTTCCCGCCGATCCCGATCGAGCTCGCGGCCGGCATCGCCGTTTTCCCGCGCGACGGCCAGACGAAGCGCGACCTCATCGCGCACGCCGACCAGAGCATGTACGCGCACAAGCGCATCGAAAGCGGGCTGCCGACCGCAGGCGAGTGAATCTTAGATCGACGGCGCGCGTGCGTCGCTACGATAGCACGACTTACACTTGATGGTGCCGCCGGTCCGCAAAGCGCAAGACATAGCTTACCCCTATTTTATCAGTTGATCTGAGGCGGTGATTTCGGACAGGCGGAAACTGTTTGAAATCAGACTCTCAGTTGGCCTGTTATCGAGGCCGGTGCACGTTCGACAGCCGAATGCTAGACATTGTCGACAAAAGAGCAAGCGTTGCTACGGACTTGGGCTCGGCGATGGAGTCGGTGAGGTCAGCACCTGCGCGGTCAGGCCCTGAAAAACCCAAAGTTCTCCGCCAGTTCCATTGATGTAGTTGGTATCGCAACATAGACCACCAGGTACAGCAGATCGTAGTACAATCTTGTGCGTCTTCGTGCTCCAACCGAAGGCCTTGTTTTTTTGAGCCCCAGCGACCCACCAAAGCCGGCCGGACGTCGCGACCGCATATTTCCATGGATTGGGGCTGACCGGGTAGGGTGTAAATACTCCATTTGCGGCGATCGCATAGACTTTATCCGTTCCCAACGCATACAGATTCTTGTCCGCACCCTGCACGAGACCTTCGGCATCGGAGGGCGCCGTGTAGGATGTGAACCCGCCACTAGCGATGTTGACCTTCGTGAGTAAATTGGTACCCTGGATCGAGTCCATCGCGAGGACCCATATGTTCTTATCCGGTCCTCGAACGATGTCTGTGGTCGCTGCGCCTTGAAAAGTCTGGCCAGTACTAAAATCCGTCCACTGGCCTTCAGGCGTAAATCGTGCCACACCGCGGAGGTGAACAATCCAAAGGTTGCCATCAGAGCCGGAAACGATCCCGTAGGGATAGTCGCCCTTTTGGGTGAGCGGCAACCGCGTTTCTGTCACTACCCCAAGGGCGAGCCGCGCTAGGTCAATTGAACCGTCGTTCATCCACTCTAATGCGTAGATGTCGCCGTTCGGATTTGGCGTAATCCACTGCTCATCGGTACCCGACGTGTTCCCCGAGATCGCGTATGCAGTGACGTTGCCTTGCGGCGTAACCTGGGCGATGCCAAACGTCGTGTTGAGGTTGATGTATCCATAGATGTTGCCATCAGGAGCGAGGGTGTTGGTGCCTGGCATGATCTGCCGCGTGAGGTTGACCTGGCTCCACGTGTTAATCCGCGTCAGCCCCTCTGCCGATCGATCGCGCTCCATCGGTATCGCTGTTGTGTGCCCGCAAGCAGCCACGAGAACGACAAGCCACAGTAAACGCTTCATAGTGCTTTTCATCTTCCAGACCTTGTGGGGCTTGCGGTAAACTTGACGGTCTTGATTTAGATCTGTGGATTCAAGGCCACGTCGCGCGTTTGATTCTCAGCCTAAGTGAAGTCGGGCCTCGTGGATTACACTATAGGCTGGAAGCGTCCCTTATCCCGGGAAAGCGGACTTGGAGCGGCGGCGTGTAGTTGGAGCCTGTCCGTTTTGAAGCGCGTTCCTTATTAACTCCT
Source organism: Candidatus Eremiobacteraceae bacterium (assembly GCA_035631255.1). Lineage (GTDB taxonomy): Bacteria > Vulcanimicrobiota > Vulcanimicrobiia > Eremiobacterales > Eremiobacteraceae > JANWLL01. The sequence goes on from DASQJC010000433.1 coordinate 2,214, forward strand.
GACGGATCCGAATGACCTCATCAGACACCGACACGGCACGTCCTTATGTTAAACGTGTCGAGCGGGTCAGATGCGAAGAGACGCGAGCGGTTTGCTCGCGCCTCTTCTGATCTGTTTCGGGGTTCTGGTCTAGCGCTTGCTGAATTGGAACCGCTTGCGCGCGCGCTTGCGGCCGTACTTCTTCGATTCTTTTTCGCGCGGATCGCGCGTGAGCAAGCCCGCCTTGCGCAGCACCGGACGCAACGTCTCGTCTTCGCGCACGAGCGCTCGGGCGATGCCGTGACGGATCGCACCGGCTTGGCCTGCGAGACCGCCGCCGTGCGCGACGACTTCGATATTGAAGCGCGTCACGCTGTTGGTCGCTTCTAAGGGTTGGCGGACTATCTGGAGCAGCGTCGCGCGGCCGAGGTATTGATCGATCGGCCGGTCGTTGACTTTGATCTCGCCGCTCCCGGTGGAAAGGCGCACGCGGGCGACCGCGCGTTTGCGTCGGCCGGTTCCCTGCGGCGTCGTGGTCGCGATTGCCATCAAACTTCTTTCATCGGCTGCGGCGATTGCGCAGCATGCGTGTGATCCGGCCCGACGAAGAGGCGCAGACGCGCCATGCGCTTCGCGCGCAGCCGGTTGCCCGGGATCATGCCGCGCACCGCGGTCTCGATGAGCCGCGTCGGATGCGAATCGCGCACTTGTCCGGCGGTGGTCTCGCGAAGGCCGCCCGGATATTGCGAGTGACGGTAGTAGATCTTATCGGACCACTTCTTGCCGGTGAGACGTATCTTCTCGGCGTTGACGACGACGACGAAGTCACCGGTGTCCGAATGCGGGGTGTAGATCGGCTTGTGCTTGCCGGTCAGATATTTGGCGATGCGCGTGGCGAGCCGGCCGAGCGTTTTTCCGTCGGCATCGACGACGTACCAGGCGCGCTGGACGTCCTGCATCGCGAGCAAGGGCGTGTTCATACGGGTGATCTGGAGCCTTTTCCGGACGAGCGGCGGGCCGCTCGATAGATGTCGTGCGGGCGAACCAACCTATAATACGGCAGCGGTGCGGGACCAGTCAAGGCGCGCGACGACCTCGGTCGTCATAACCATCAGTGCGGGACAGTAGTTCGCCTGATCAGCCAGAACGCTAGCGCGAGGGCCACGACCGCGACGACCATGATCTGCATGCCGAGCGTCGCGATCGCAGACGTGCAAAATCGCTCGTTCGAATCGGCAAGCGATTCGACGTCCGAGGCTGCCGGAGCAGCGGTTTCGCGACTTGCGGCTGCGTAGGCCGCGGCTTGGGCTTGATCTTTTTGGGATTGGGTGTTGCCGGATAGCTCAACGGGAGCTGCGCCATACGCGCTCCACGGAACGCACCGAACTCCCGAGGCGTGCATGAACGCCGCCACGATCGCGCCGGCCGCGATCACGGCGACGCCGGTCAGCACCAGCGGTCGCACGACGCGCTATTCGCTCGGGCGCATCGGTTTTCATCGCGCGAAGCGCGCCTACGTCATAGCGTCCGAGTCGACGCCGCGCGGAAATACGTAGTACGCCGCGACGATCAGGTAGGCAGCGAAAGCCGCGAGCGGTTCGACGAGCGCGAGCAGCATCGAGAACGCATAGCCGATCCAACCGAAGCGATACGCGCCGACGGTCGCTTTGATCGTGTGCTCGCCGACTCTCTCGTTGAACGCGCGTGTGCGGACGAGGTGCATGAGCATGAGATTGTAGGACGTCGCGCAGAGCGTGAGGACGACGCCGTAGAGAAACGTCGACGAGCGCATCGTCGGATACGCGCCGAGCGTGTTCGTCGCGAACGGTATGAAGACAGTTGCGGCGAGCAAAGTCAGGTTGAGGAAGACCGTCATCCTATCGACGCGAGCGATCATGCGGAAGAGCGCGTGGTGGTTCTGCCACATGATGCCGATGACGGCGAACGACAACAAGTAGGCGACGACGTTCGGCCACAGACCTAGCAGCGCCGACGACAACTGCGCATCCGTCGGATGGGTGAGCGGCGGCAAGACGATGCCGAGGATGAGCAGCGTGATCGCGAATGCGAACACGCCGTCCGAAAACGCCTCGAATCGCGATTTATCCACCCGTTAGTTGTCTTCGTCCTTGAACCCGACGTACCAGTGCGTGCCGTCGCAGAACGGTTTGTTCTTCGAATGGCCGCAGCGGCAGAGCGCGTAGTGCTCGGCGAGAGCTCCCGCGTTCTGCTTCTCGCGCTGGATCGCGATGTTGCCTTGGACGTGGTACGGGCCGTCCTTCGACACATAGATCGCCTGATCGCGATCCTCGCCTTTATAGTCGACGCCGTCGCGCGTGAAACCGAGCGCGCCCGATGGGCACTGCCGGACGATCGCAACGACCTCATCGGCCGATGCACCGTCAGCCGTGACGAACGGGTCGCCCTCGTGATGGAAGACGCTCGGGAGATGATCCGTGCAGTTGCCGGCGTGGCAGCATGTGCCGCGGTTATCGTGGATCGTGATCGACTTGCCGACGTACGTGTCGGCCCTGTCGGGAGTACGATTCGGCGACTTCGCGCTCGAAAAACCGATGCGCGCATGCGTACCGTCGCAATACGGCTTCAGATTCGAGCCGCCGCACCGGCACAGCGCGAGTGACGGCCGGGTGGGCAGCGTCTCGCCTTTCGAATTCGTGAGATGCTGCAGATTCGCTATGAGATACGGCCCGTTCTCCTCGCACGAGACCGTCGCCGGCACGGGCGGTTCGATCGAGTGGAAATCCATCTTGCTCGAGAACTGGCGAGGGATGAATTGGACGAGGTGATCGCCGATCGACTGCAACGCGGCCGCTGCCTCTTGCACCTGCGGCGGCGCTTGCGGGTTCTTGCCGATGGCCGAGGTCCGGTCGACGAGATCGGCGATCCGTTCGAGCACGAACACCCACGCCGACGTCTTGTGCGCGATCAGGTGGATGTCGCGGTTGTAGCCGAAACCTGGCCCCGCCGTCTTGCCGGGATACTCCGGGCCTGCGGGCATCGTCGCGAGCGCCTCGCCGAGCGGCCGCAGCACCGACGCCATGATGCGAAGCGTTCCTCGCGACATCAGGCGGAGTTCGTCTTCGGTCTCATCGATGTGCGCGAAGAAGCGCGCGAGGATGAGCAGCATCGTGTCGTACGTCGAATTGAAAAGATCGGCGACGTCATGCGTCAGAGGATCGGTGATGAGATTGCCGCCGCTTGTGTCGTCGTAGAAGCGCGTCATCGGGTTCGCTATGACCGGTCGCACCGATTCGAATATCGCGCCCGTCGCCTTCGCTTCTTGCAACGCGCCCGCGTATTGCTTGCGGATCGTGTCGAAGACGGCGAAGTGCGCTTCAGGATGATCGGTCGTCGGAGCCTCGCCCTGCTCGACGATCATCTCGATCGCCGCCTTGGCGGATGCAGCATCGACGACTTGGACGAGTTTCGGAAGGTCGAGGTAGCGTGAATTCGCCTGCGCTTGGGGTGGGCCGATGAAAAGTATGTCTTCTGGGATGCTCGTGAAGCCGGTGAGGATCTTATGGTAGAAATCGCCGACCGTGCGGAAGTCGACGTCGTACGGTTCGGTGAGCGCGGCGAGCGGCTTGACCGCATTCGCCGGCGCGAGCGGACCGCAGACGCGGGAGCGGATCGCTTCGAAGACCTGAGACTTCTCGGCTGAGAGCACACCTGCTTCCGGCATCTCGAAGCAGAGGAGCCGCTCGATCGTGTTCTGCGAGAACGGCTCGAGCGTCAACGGGATGCCGAGCGGAAAGGCGGTCGCGGGCATCGGGAAGTTAACGCGCCTGAAGTGCGGCGCACCGCCGATCGCGATGAGCATGTTCGACACCTGCGCGAGGTGGAGCATCTCTTCGACCGCGACCGACGCCATGTGGCGCTTCCAGCCGCGCACCATCTGCGCTTGCTCGGTCGTGAGGCCGCCTTCGCTTTCATCGTTCTTGAGCGAATATGCGGCGAAGAGGTAGACGCATGCGAGTCCGTGCTCGAGCTCGGACGCCCGGCTCAGGAGATAGACGAGTTCCTCGCGCGTCCGCACGTTCGCGATGTGCGAACGATCCGGCGTGCTCGCCGGCGCAATAGTAGCCATTGAGACGGTTCCCCCGAAAAAGTGAAGGCGCATCGGTTCCCCGTCACGCGTCAAATCGCCCTGCGGTCTGGACTATCTGAAAGGGTAGGAACCAGCCGAGCTTCGCTCGGCCTACTACATCTTAATCCTGCTATTCAGGGAAGCGGAGTTCGCCGGGTGTGAATCCAGCGGCGACGACGGCAGAGGACAAAATGTCAGGCGTAGCGATCGTTGGATCTGCCGTCACGTTCGCCAACGACTCGGCAAGACTGGCGCTCGCACCGCTCACACCCGCGACACCGCGAAGCGCGGCGCTCAGCGTCGCCGCATCCGTCTCGGACCGCATGCCGATAACCTCGATGATGATCTCTTGCGAGCGTACTGTCATAACGTTGTCCGCTCAGATCGGACTAGCGTAGTGCACGCGTTCCAAGAACAACCCGTGCGGTGGCGCGGTGAACCCGGCGCGCTCTCGTTGACGCGAAGCGAGTATCGATGTGACGTCGGCAGGCGCGATACGCCCGCGACCGACGTCGACGAGCGTACCGACGACGATGCGCACCATCTGATGAAGGAACGAGTCGGCAGTCATCCAGACCTCGACGAAATCGCCGGTGCGATCGACCGAGATGCCTGTGACCGTTCTCTTCGTTCCGCCGCTCGCCGGCGGCGTCGCGCAAAACGCCGCGAAATCGTGTTCGCCGACGAGCCGCTCTGCGCCGGCGCGCATCGACGCGAGATCGAGCGACGCGCGGACGTGAAACGCGCGGCGTTCGTTGAGCGGCGACGGTGCCGTGCGATTGACGATGCGATAGCGATAGGTGCGCGCAAGCGCATGCCGTCGCGCCGAAAATTCCGGCTCGCGCTCGACAGCGCGCAGAACCGCGATCCTCGAGCCGCGCAGCATCGCACTGGCCGCGATCGGCAATCGTGCAAGATCGAAGGCGCTCGTCGTCGTGCAGCTGACGACCTGGCCGGTCGCGTGGACACCGGCGTCGGTGCGGCCCGCGGCGACGATTCGGACGTCATGGTCGAATAGCGTCGACAGCGCGCGTTCGAGCTCGCCGGCGACGGTCGGGAGCGTCGTCTGGCGCTGCATGCCGTGATAGCCGGTGCCGTCGTACTCGACGACCATCGCGATCGTGCGCAGGGGACTTGCGCCCGAGCTCACTCCGGTTTCTGGAGCGGGAACAAGAGCACGTCGCGAATCGACGCTTCGCCGGTGAGCAGCATGACGATGCGGTCGATTCCGTATCCGATGCCGCCGGTCGGCGGCATGCCGTATTCGAGCGCTTGCACGTAATCCCAATCCGGTTCGGGTGCTTCCGCGTCGCCGGCTGCACGCTCGCGCGCCTGCGCTTGGAATCGTCCGCGCTGATCGTCGGGATCGTTGAGCTCGGAGAACGCGTTCGCCATCTCCATGTGCCCGATGAACAGTTCGAAGCGCTCGACGAGCTCCGGATCGTCTGACTTGCGCTTCGCGAGCGGCGAGAGCACGACCGGCTGCTCGGTGACGAAGGTCGGATCGACGAGATGCGGCTCGGCGACAACTTCGAAGATCTTGTCGATGACGTGGCCGTGGCTCGCACCTTTGTGCAGGTCGATGCCGAGCGTACGCGCGACGTTTCGGGCTCGCTCTTCCACGAGGACGTCTTCGCGCGACAGCTCGCCCCACTTGGCGAGCGCATCGAGATAAGGAAGGCGCGCGAACGGCTTTTCGAGGCGGATCTTCTCGCCTTTCCACTCGTGCTCGCCACTGACACCGGCCGCTTCGGCGAGGTGGACGATGAGATCTTCGGTGAGGCGGATCATGCCTTCGACGTCGGTATACGCCTCGTAGAGCTCGAGCATCGTGAACTCGGGGTTGTGCGTCTTGTCGATGCCTTCGTTGCGGAAGATCCGCCCGAGTTCGTAGACCTTCTCTATGCCGCCGACGATGCAGCGTTTGAGGTTGAGCTCGGTCGCGATCCTCAACTGCAGCGGAACATCGAGCGCGTTCGATTTCGTGACGAACGGCCGCGCGTTCGCGCCGCCGGCGACGCCGAGGAGCGTCGGCGTCTCGACTTCGTGATAGCCGCGTCCGTCGAGAAAGCGGCGCGCCGCGGCGAGGATGCGCGACCGCGCGAGCATCGTGTCGAGCACTGGCCGGTTGACCATCATGTCGACGTAACGGCGGCGGTAGCGGATCTCCGGGTCGACGAGCCCGTGCCATTTGTCGGGCAGCGGGCGAAGCGACTTCGACAGCACGGAAAGCGTGCGGACGTGCACCGAGATCTCGCCGGTCTTCGTCGTGAAGATCTCGCCAGAAGCGCCGACGACGTCGCCGCGATCGAGAAGATCGACGAGCTCCGCGTCCGCTCCGAGGTCGTCGAGCTTGAAGTAGAGCTGGATGCGTCCGGTCTCGTCGTCGAGGTCGGCGAAGACGCTCTTCTTGCTCATGCGCCGCAGACCACCGACACGTCCGGCGATGCGGACATCTCCGGTCGCTTCACGCGCGGCGGCGCACGCGTGGGTACGGTCGAACTTCGTGACCGCGAACGGGTCGCGGCCGAGTCCCCGCAGCGCGCCGAGCTTGCCTCGACGCACTTTGATCAGTTCGGCTTCGGTCTTCCCTTCGTCGAGCGGTTCGCTCACTTCGCCTTGGTCTTGGAGCTCGCCCGACGGTTGCCGCGGATCGAGATGACCTTGAGCTGCACTTCGCCGCCCGGAGTCGAGGCGGTGACGGTCGCGCCGGGCTTCGAGCCGATGAGCGCGACGCCGATCGGCGACTCGTTGCTTATCTTCGCGTTGAGCGGGTCGCTCTCGGTGCTGCCGACGATCGTGTATTCGGATTCGGTGCCCGCCGTGACGTTGCGGACGCGCACGGTGCTGCCGAGATGCACTTCGTCGGCGCCGCCCTCGCCTTCGACGATGATCTTCGCGTTGCGGATCATCGCCTCGAGCTTGAGGATGCGCCCTTCGACGAACGCCTGCTCCTGCTTGGCGTCCTCGTACTCGGCGTTTTCTGAGATGTCGCCGAACTCTTTGGCCTGACGGATGCGGTCGTTGACCTCTTTGCGATGGACGCTCTTGAGCTCGTCGAGCTCCGCTTCGAGCTTGCGCAGGCCGTCTTCTGTGAGTAGGACTTCCTTTTCGGTCACGGGTCTCTCCCTACGTCGCGGTGGTGATGTGAGTGGGTGCGAGCGATTCGACGCGAGGCTCGAAGCGCAAACGGTGGAGCAGATCGAGATAGTCGCTTTCGGTGACGTCGGTCCAGCGCTTGCCGAGTTTCGCGAGCAGCGCCGCTTCCATGACGTTCGTGCCGAACGAGCGTCCGCCGAGATTCGGCGTGCTCGTGACGAGAAGCGCGACGCCGCGTTCGCGCAGTTCGGCGACGTTCGCCTGCGTCACGGTGTTCGTGATGACGATCTTGCCGTGCATCGCATCGGGCATGTATTGGCGGATGAAGTGGAAATCGCCGGCGATGACCTTCGCCGCCTCGTAGTATTGCGGGAACTTCGGCTGCGGCGGCCGCTCCTGTTTCTTTCCGGTCGGATAGAAGAACTGGAACGGCAGCTTGCAGGCGTCCGGCAGATACTTTTGCGCCTCTCGTTCGAATTCGTCAAGCGTCGTGACCGCTTTGTCGACATCGAGTGCGAAGATGAAGTCGCCGAACGTGACCTGTGCTCCGGCCGCCACGAGCGCTTGCGCCATTCCGAAGCGATCGAGCGCGCTCACCATGAGCACGGGCAGTCCACGGAAATCGACGATCCCCCGCTCTTGGAGCAGCCGAACGGTTTCTCGCTCGAGCGTGTTCTTGAGGCCGCTGCCGTCGACGACCGGCGTCTGCTTGACGCTCTCGAGCATGCGCAATCCGTCGCGCAGCGCGTATCGCTTCGTTCCCGCGTAAAGATAGACATCGATACCGCCGAGGCCGATCGCGTCGACCCGGCCGTCGATGTCTTTGAGCTTCTCGATCGCGCGGTCGATCGAACCGTCGAAGCCGATGCGACTGATGTCGAACTTCTCGCCGAGCCAATCGACGATGACGCGATGGTCGCGCGTCGAGGATCCGAGGCTGACCGAGACGATCGTCTTCATCCGCTTGCCTGCGCTGCTTTGCTCTTCTGACCGGAGGCTGCGCCATTTTTCGACGCCGCGCCGTTGCGGCTCGGCACGACGTCGCTGCGACCCGGCATCGCGCCGGCGCGAGCGGCGATCGCGAGCTCGCGCGTCCGAGCGATCTTCTCAGGCGTGATCGCCTTGTCGAACGCGCGCATGCCGGCGAGCTCGAACCCATGCTTCTGGGCGAGCCCTTCGATCTCGATCACCTTGTGGATGTTGATGCCGCGGCCGAGCGAGTAGTTCTCGAAGCGGTTCTCGAGCGTCAAGATCATCGTCTCGGACATGCACGCGAGCGCGGTCTTTGCCGGCAGACCGAAATCGAAGTGGAAGTCGACGTCGCCCGGCACGCGGATGTTGCCGCCTTCGGTGACGAGCACGTCGGGTCGTTCGACCGCGACGCGCCGCGAAACGTCGTGCGGCAGCGAGACTTCGCAGACGACCGCCCCAGGCTTGAGGTCTTCAGGTTCGACGACTTCCGATACGGCAGACGTCGCTGTAAGGACGAGATCCGCGCGCCGCACAGCGTCGCGGATGTCCGCTGTCCAATCGCACTGCGCGGTGATGTGCGGCTGGAGCGCATGCGAGAGATTCTTGAGGCGCGTCGCGTTGCGCGCGGTGAGTGTCAGCTTATCGACTTGGTTGCCGAGGATCTGCGAGCATGCGGCGCCGATGCTCCCCGTCGCACCGATGACGGTCGCGTGCGAGTGCGCGAGGTCGATGCCCATCTCGCGCGCGCCGCGGATAAGGCTTTGGATGCCCGCTGCTATCGTGAACGAGTTGCCGGTCGTCACCGCGATCGGACAGTTCTCCGAAACCGTCACGCCGCCGTCGCCGACGACCGACGTGAAAGCGCCAAGCCCGACGATCGAGCAGCCGAGTTCGGCGGCGATGTTCGCGCCCCGGATGATGCGCGCCATGACTTGGTCGCGCGGCAGCTCGAGGAATTGATCCGGCAACAGCGGCGCGGCGATGAAGTAGCCCTCGCACTCTTCACCCGTCTTGCTGCGGATGCCGGTGATCTCCGAGACCTTGTAGGACGGCATCCATTCGAGGATCTTGCGGATGAGCGGGCGCCCCTTGCCGGCCGCCTTAGGCTCGTACCGCAAGACGTCTTCGTAGGAGAGCGGGTGGATCAGGAAACCGAATTTGCGCAAGGAGCGGAACACCTCAAGCCGAGCCGACCTTAAGACGGCGACCCTTATTGTTTCACGAGCAGGGTGTGGTGTCCTGGGAGACGGTCAAGCCTTTTGGCGCGCCTGCGCCTCGCATTTTTCTTTGAGCGCGCGCAGCATCATGAGCGAATTCTCTTCCACTTTTTTGTGGAGGATCGGTCCGATGAGTTCTGCGAGCGTCGGCACGCCGAAATCGTAATCGACGCCGAGACTGACGTGCGTCACTCCGTCGCGCTCGACGAACGTCCACGCGCCTTCGAATTTGTCGAGATCGCCTTCGATGAGCTTGTAGTCGATGCGCGCGTTGACGTCGTCGAAGATGTCTTCTTCCGTCCACTCGATCGGCGCTTCTTCGACGAGCGTCTTCCAGCGCGAGACCGCGGTGTTGCCGTTGCGGCTGAGCACCTTCACGTATTCGACGTCGGGCATGAAATCGGAATAGCGCTCGAGATCCTTGGCGAGCTCATAGATCTGCTGCCGCGGAGCGGCGATGTCAATCGAGGTCTCGACGTATGGCATCTTATCAAAAACGTCGCAAACGCAGCGGTCGCGCATAAGCGCGACCGGCGAAGACGACCGCTAGAGTTTTCCGAGTTTATCCTTCGCCTTGGCCACTCCTTGTCGGAGGATGTCGATCGCTTCATCGATCTCGTCTTTCGTCACGACGAGCGGCGGTTCGAGACGGATGACGCGCTGTTGGTTGAGGGTGTACGCCGCCGTCATCCCGAGCTTGAGGCACTCGGGTATGATGACGCCGCCGTATCCTTCATTCGTGAGCTCGACACCGACGACGCAGCCGCGGCCGCGCACTTCGGCGATGACGTCGGGATATTGTGCACGCAATTCGTTCGCACGCTTCACGAGATAATCGCCCATCTCGCGCGATCGATCGACGAGTTTCTCATCGACGAGCACTTCGAGCGCGGCGAGACCGGCCGAGCATGCGAGCGGATTGCCGCCGAACGTGCTTGTGTGCATGAGCGGCGACTGACCGAACGCGCGCATCCAGACATCGCGCTTCGATATGGTGGCGCCGATCGGGATGACTCCGCCTGAAAGACCTTTTGCGATCGTCATGATGTCGGGCACCACGCCGTCGACGTCGACGCCCCACATGTAGCCGGTGCGGCCGAGACCGGTCTGCACTTCGTCGGCGATGAAGAGCGCGCCGTGCTTGTCGCACAACTCGCGAACGCCTTTGAGGTAACCGGCCGGCGGGATGACGACGCCGCCTTCGCATTGGATCGGTTCGACGATGAACGCAGCGGCATTGGGCAGCGCGCGGTCGAGCGCTTCGAGATCGCCGAACGGCACGTGCTCGAATTCGGGCACGAGCGGTTGGAACGAATCCTTGAAGACATCGCGACCGGTCGCGGTGAGACTGCCCATCGTCTTCCCATGATACGCGTTGTGCGTCGAGACGATGTGCGCGCGTTTCGTCGAAAGCCGCGCGAGCTTGAGCGCCGCTTCGACCGCTTCGGTGCCGCTGTTCGAGAAAAAGGAGATCGCGAGGTCGCCGGGCGCGAGATCGGCGAGCGCTTTGGCGAGCATCGCCATCTGCTCGTTGAAGAAGACGCGCGTCGAGAGCGCCATCTTGTCGAGTTGGTCACGAACTGCGGCGACGACGCGCGGGTGCATGTGGCCGAGCGTGAAGACGCCGTAGCCGCCGCAAAAATCGAGGTATGACTTGCCGGTGTGATCCCAGACGCGGCAGCCGCGCGCACGGATCTCGACCGGCGCGCCGGCGACCTTCATGAACCGTGCGAGCGGCGGGTTGACGAATTCTTTATAAGCGGTGTAGACGGTGTCGAAGAGGCTGAGCTGCTGCTCTTGGACGGCGTTCGCCATGATATCGCGTCGTTCTGGGAATGGGGCGGTCGACCTTTACGGTGTTATGCTTGTCGCGTCCGTGAGACTCGCTCTGTAGCGGTCGAGCTTCAGCTCGACCGCCGTGGCCTAGTTACGGCAGCATCCGTGGCGGGTCGTACTTGACCACAATGTCATTCTTGAAATATACCGTGTACGACGCGGGTGGGGGCATTTCGTAATACCACGTGTCGAGCTTCATCATTTGCGCGGCCGTACCATAGACCGACGGATACCCCACGCTTGCGATGACCATCGCTCGAGTCATCCCAACTGTGACTTGGTGCTGCTTCACCTCGGAAACGATTGGCGGGCTCCACTCCGGATGCGATGCGATCGTGCTGGTGAACGACAGTGCCCTCTCGAGATCCCACGTCCCAGAGAACTCCGAGTAAAAGGCCGCACAACCTCCGTAGCTCGCGAACGCGTGATTGACGAGCGAGCGGTCCATTCGTCCGATGTCGAACGTGACGAGCACCGGACCCGCCGTGACGTAGTCCGCGCCGGAATCGAGCATCCGCAAGATGTTCGGCCCTAAACCCCACGACGCGCCGACGCCGTAGAGGCGGACGATCGAGCGGATCCGGAGCGGTGATGTCGGGTCGGGGCGAATGCCTTCTCCCTCGCTGCCGTTTGCGAAAACGCAGATCGGCCAGAAATCTGCGATCGGATATACGTCGCGCCCGGCGTAACGCTTCACAAGCGAATCGACGTCCGCATCGTCGACGATCGGAGTGAGACCGGAAAGGCCGAAGACGTCGGCGCTCTGCGTATCGACGGATGACGCCGTGCCGTCGTCTGATGCGAACACGAGCGTTGTGACGCCCGACGATCCGTGTCCGATAGACTTCAGCGTCAGGATGTGCAGGCCTGGAGCGCTCGTTTGCGCCTGCCCCGTTGGCTGCGAGAACTCGATGAAACGCTGACCTGCCCGAAATGCGGGCGTCGCCGACGGTGCCGGAGGCACGTAGATCGGCAAGAGATATCGCTGCGTCGCATCGACTGAATAGGCGTCTGCATCGGTCACGACCGGCGCAAACCGGCTGAGGTCGAACTCGTACATCCCGGGGCTCAACGCGGGAATCCGAAGCGGTATCACGCCGGTCCATACTATCGACCTCGGAGGTTGGACGTCGAGCTTTGTCGTGTCCCCCTCGAATGCAATCGGGATAGGACTTGCGTTCGTTACGCCGGCGGGTCGCATCGTTAATCGCGATGTGCCGGTCCGCGCGTAGAACGGTCCGCGTGACGTACCGAACGCAGTCATCGTCAGCAGTAGAGTCGTTGGTAGTTTAGCGCCAGAGATCGAAACGCTGGCGTTTTTCGGATAGCGCC
>DASQJC010000434.1:0-4034 GCA_035631255.1 Candidatus Eremiobacteraceae bacterium
TCGATCGCAAAACGCGAGCTGCCGATCGACATCGTTTGGGACGAGCTCAAATACGAGCCGCCGCCGCGCGAACGGCTCGCGAAGTTCTACGACGCGTTCGAATTCCGCACGTTGTCATCGCGTGCGTCGAACGGCGACGGCAAGGCTAGCGCCGGCGGTGATATCACGACGCCGAGCGTCGCTCCGCTCGGCGAAGAGATACCGACGCGCTATCGCACGCTCGAAGAAAGTCCGGCGGCGGAAGCGATCGGGGAGTTGCGTGCTCGTCCAGCGGTCGGCGTCGCGCTCATCGGAGGCAACGACGGCAACGCGGTCGGCGTCGCTTTCAGCGGATCGCCCGGTGACGCGTTCGTCGTGCCGGAACGCTCGGTGATGCGCCACACCGCGACGGTCTCGGCACTCGATGCGCTGCTCAACGCGACGGCTCCGCGTATCGCCGTCCACGATTCGAAGAGCGTTTTCGCGTGGGCAAACGCCAACGACAGAAGCATTTCAAACGTCGGCTTCGACACGATGCTCGCCGCAGGTCTCGTCGATCCGACGCTCGGCGAGCCGTCACTTGCGGAAGCCGCGAGGATGAGCGGCGCCGTCGTCACGCTCGTCGAAAAGCCGAAGGCGCCGGCGGCGATGGACCTCTTCGCGACGCCGGCGGCGCTCGATTCGGCGTTCGCAGCACATGCTGATGCCGTGCTTCGATCGACTCCGGTCCTCGAGCGGATGCTCGAAGATGCGGGTCAGACATCGCTGTTGCGCGACATCGAGCTCCCGCTCGCACGCATTCTCGCGAAGATGGAGGCGTGCGGATTCGCGCTCGACGTCGCCGAGCTCGACCGGATCCGCGCCGAGCTCGACGGCATGATCGCTCGAGCGAGCGCCGACATCTTCGAAACCGCAGGCGAAGAGTTCAATCTGAACTCTCCCAAAGCCGTCGGCGCGATCCTGTTCGAGAAGATGTCGCTGCCGGGCGGCATCAAGAAGAAGACCGGCTACGCGACAGGCATCGAAGTCCTCGGTCCTCTTTCCGCGGAGCATCCGATCGCGGCGAAGATACTCGAATATCGCGAAGTCGCGAAGCTCAAATCGACGTACGTCGATGCGCTCCCGGCGCTCGTCAACCCGAAGACCGGTGCCGTCCACACGACCTTCCATCAGCTCGGCGCCGCAACCGGCAGGTTGTCGAGCACGAATCCGAACTTGCAGAACATCCCCGTGCGGACGGCTGCGGGCAAAGCGATACGGCGCGCGTTCGTGCCGCGTCGCGCCGATATGGCGCTCGTCGCCGCCGACTACTCGCAGATCGAGCTGCGGTTGTTCGCCCACTTCTCGCAGGACGAGAATCTCATCGCCGCATTCGCGTCCGGCCACGATGCTCACGCATACACGGCACGTCGCGTCTTCGGCGTCCCCGACGATCAGCCGCTCGATCCCGAACTGCGGCGCCGCGCGAAGGCGATCAACTTCGGCGTCCTCTACGGCATGGGAAGTTTCGGCCTCGCACAGAGCGCGGGCATCACGCGCGCCGAAGCGCGCGAGTTCATCGCACAGTACTTCGCGCGCTTCCCGCGCATCAAAGGATACATCGACGCCGGACTCGCCAAGGCGCGCTCGGACGGCTTCGTGACGACGATACTCGGACGGCGCCGATACCTGCCCGACCTTCGATCGAGCAATCACGCGCTGCGCGCTGCGGCCGAGCGGATGGCGATCAACGCGCCGCTCCAAGGCAGCGCCGCCGATCTCGTCAAGCTCGCGATGGTGCGCGTCGCCAGCGGCATCGAAGAGAAACAGATCGACGCGAACATGCTGCTTCAAGTCCACGACGAGCTGATCTTCGAAGTGCCGACGAAAGACATCTCGCGCTTGCGTGCCGTCGTCGAAGATGCAATGGAGAACGCGATGGCGCTGCGCGTTCCGCTCGGCGTCCATTTCTCAAGCGGTCCGACATGGGCAGACCTCGAGTGACGTTTTCAAATGTGGTATGCCGACCGAAGGTCGGCATACCACATAAGAAGTATCAGAACAAATGCCTGAACTGCCTGAAGTAGAGACGATCGCGCGCGGGCTCGATCCGCTCGTGCGCGGTCGCAAAATCGAGAACGTCGAGATCCGCTGGGATCGCACGGTCGATACGCGCAGCATTCCGCTCGACACGCTCGTCGGCGATGCGATCGAATCCGTCGGACGCCTCGGCAAGTTCGTCGCGATCAGTCTCAATAGCGGCCGCACGCTTACGATTCATCTGCGCATGACCGGACGACTCACCGTCGTCCGAGCAGATACGGAAGTTCCGTACGAACGCCTCGCGCTCGGATTCCGCGGAAGCGACAAACTTTCGTTCGCCGACGCGCGCAAATTCGGTCGCATCCGACTTGTCAATGAGCTCAGCGCCGATGTGCTAGGCGTCGGCATCGATGCGCTCGCGGATGCACTCGACGTGAAAGCATTCACGAACATCTTGCGCAAACGCACGACGCCGGTGAAGACGTTGCTGCTCGATCAGAAACGCATCGCGGGTATAGGCAACATCTACGCCAACGAAGCGCTCTTCAAGGCACGGGTACGGCCGCGGCGACCAGCCGGACGGCTAAGCGAGCGCGAACGACGCGCGCTGCTCGCGGCATTGCGTCGCGTGCTGCTGCGCGCGATCGATTCGCGCGGTTCAAGCGTCGACGACTACGTCGATGCGGAGGGTTTACCGGGCGATTTTCAGAAAAAGCTCAATGTCTACGGGCGTGCCGGCTTACCGTGCCGGCGTTGCCGGACGCCGATCAAGCGCATCGTGCTAGGCCAGCGGGGGACCTTCTACTGTCCCGCTTGCCAGCGATAATCGACGACTCGCACCACACCTCGCCTCCGTGACGACGACCTTTGAGGGCGGAGCCTTTCGGGTTTCCGCGAATCAAGGTGTCCGCGCCTGGGCGGCGGGCATGCCCGAATTTAAAAGAAACTAAGGTGACCTAACCCTTTATGGCTGACACGCACGTGCTCGAACCATCGCAAGCCGAAGACGAATTCGCGCTCGAACAGCGCCTCTACGAAGAGAGCCTTCGAACCCTCGATGAAGGCCAGGTGCTCACCGGCCTCATCGTCGCGAAGACGAACGACGAACTGCTCGTCGACATCGGCGGGAAGTCCGAAGGCATCGTCACATCTCGCGAGCTTTCGCCCGGGATGTCGGTCGCAGACCTGAAGGTCGGCGATACGCTCGAAGTGCTCGTCCATCGCATCGACGGCGACGGCGACGGCACGCTCTACCTTTCCGAAAAGCGCGCGCGCGCGCTCAAGACGTGGACGAAAGTCCTCGAAGCACACGAGCAGAACGAAGTCGTCACCGCGACGGTCACGCAGGTCGTCAAGGGCGG
Source organism: Candidatus Eremiobacteraceae bacterium (assembly GCA_035631255.1). Taxonomy (GTDB): domain Bacteria; phylum Vulcanimicrobiota; class Vulcanimicrobiia; order Eremiobacterales; family Eremiobacteraceae; genus JANWLL01. Next base: position 3,363 of record DASQJC010000434.1, read on the forward strand.
CGTGCTCGTCGACCTCGGCATGCGCGGCTTCGTGCCCGCGTCGCAGATCCGCCGCCATCCGGTCGGCAATCTCGACGAGCTCGTCGGCAAGCAGCTGCGTCTCAAGGTCATCGATCTCGACCACAAGCGCAAGCGCGTCGTTCTCTCGCAACGCGTCGTGCTCGAAGAAGAACTCAACCAGAAGAAGCAAGAGCTGCTCTCGACGCTACAGGCAGGGCAGATCCGCGAAGGCACGATCGTCCGGCTCGCCGACTTCGGCGCGTTCGTCGATCTCGGCGGCATCGACGGCCTGATACACAACAGCGAGCTGTCGTGGTCGCGCATCAAGCACCCGAGCGAAGTCGTCAACATCGGCGACAAGGTGCAGGTCGAAGTGATGAAGTTCGACCCCGAGGCGAAGAAAGTGAGCCTCTCGCTCAAGCACTCGCTTGAAGACCCGTGGAAGAACGTTCCGGATCAGCTCGTCGAAGGCACGGTCGTCCCTGCGACGCTCATCAAGGTGACGCAGAACTACTTGCTCGTCGAGATCCTGCCCGGCGTCACGGGCATGGTGCCGAAGTCCGAGTTCGACGGACGGACGCCGCCCGCGACGGGCGAGACGGTCCAAGTCCGCTTGCTCTCGATCAACGTGCCATCACGCCGCATCACCGCGAGCGTGACGAAAGCATCGGG
>DASQJC010000435.1:0-9751 GCA_035631255.1 Candidatus Eremiobacteraceae bacterium
GCACAAAGCACTCAACGGGAAGACGCCCCTACGCAAGCTCGCAACGTGTAGCGAAGGTACGTAAACCCCACACTTTAGCTCGACCGGCGCGGTTATTTCAATGAAATGTACCTTTGGTAAGGTCGCGGCGGTCGAGATAAATCTCGACCGCTCCCTTAAATCTTAGAGTTTGCCGACCATGTTGCGGATGAGGTTCGTCTCGATCGCGAGGCCGGCCATACGCGCGAAGACCTCGATCGCCTGGATGATCTCGTAGGACGGCACGCGGCGGTCCTTCGGATCGTCGGGCGTCAGCACGCCGATAAGCTCGTCGTTCGAATTGAAGATCGGGAAGATCAGGATATCGTTCTCATGCCACTGGCCGGAATCGACGCGCGGCAGCACCGCGCGCGCGGGATCGCGCGTGACGCCGGCAGACACGTTGAGCTCCATCGGCGCATAGTAGAACGTGTCGCGCACCCGCGTGCGCTCGTTCATCATCTCGCGCAAGTCCGCTCCGCTCACCTCGCGACCTTCGACCTCGCGCGGGAAGCCGACCGCCGCGCGCCGCACGTACGAGTCGCTGCCGGCCTGTCGTAGCAATATCGTTCCGGCGTTGAAGCCGAAGCTCTCGAGCATGACGGCGAGTATGCGGTGGAGCAGCTTGTCGAGATCGCGTTCGACGAAGATCGCCGCGGTCAGGTCGAGGATCTTCGCGACGCGCTGCATGACCTCGCGCTGCGGCTCGATCGATCCCAAGTGGACGTTCTCGATCGCCGACGCGGCGATCCGGGCGAACATCGCGATGTTGCCGAGCGTCTCGACCGACGGCACTTGCCCGTCGATCGGCGCATCCGGGCAGAGTAGGCCGATGATCTCGCCGCTCGACGACGTCAGCGTGAACAGGAGCGTATCGGCTTCATGCCATGCGCCTTTGCGTTCGCGCGGAACGAGCGCGGCTTCGGGCCGATAGCATGAGATCGGATCGGTGTGCCACGCTTGTCGTTCGACCGGCGCGTAATACGCCGATGGCCGCACCAAGAAGCGTTCGTCAAGTTTGATATACGCCTGCGCGAACGGCACCTCGCGCACCATGAGCCTGCGCATCTGCTCGGGTGCGTACCCCAACGCCGACCGATATGCGAAGACCTGGCGATCACGCTCAGCGGTCAGGATCGACCCGCAGTGGAATCCGAAAGTCTGGACGGTGGCCTCGAGGATCCGGTCGAGCAGCGGCGCGAGTTCGCGTTCGCGCATGAGCGTGATCGCGAGCTCGACCACCTTGCGCATGCGATCTGCCTGCGCTTCGGACTCAGCGCGTCGTGACGACTGCGTATCGGCGATCTCGCGCATCGCGTCCGACTGCGCGACGAGCGATGCACTTCTCGAGACGATCGACCGGTACATGACGTCGACGCCCGCCGCCATGAGGGCGATGATGACGACGTCGATGATCACGTCGATCGGATTGAGTATCACGCTCGGCGGATACGGCGGCCACAGGTACGATGCGATGACGACTGCGGCCGAGACGACGGCCGTCGGGATCGCCGCACCCTGACGGTCTTGGGTCGCGCCGAAGACGACGAGCAGCAGCAAGAACGCCCAGACGTCGTGATAGATCGGCGAGAACAGATAGACGAGGATGGCGGTCACGAAAGAATCGACGACGAGCAGCGTCCGCGAGAGCGCGAGGATCTGATCCTGGGTCGACGATGACTGGAGCCATCGAGCCGCGACGGCGCCCTGGATTAGGAGCACGGCGATCGCGACGCCTTTGATCCACGTCGGGTAGGGCCAATGGAGAACACCGATGAGAACCGTGCCGGCGATGATGAAGATGAAGCGCGCGAGGAGCGCGCCTGACATCAGCCAGCGTTGTTCTTGGCTACGAGCGGAGGTCGAGATTGCTTCCTGCATACGATAGGAAGGCGGCCGTAAACGCGCCTCATATGATATATCGGCAGGAGCAGGCTAGCGGTTGATGAGCGGTTGGCGGCTGATGACCGGCACGCGGTCACTCATGGACGGTTCAGTAACCGTCGAAGCCGACGGTGACCGTTCCGTCCGGCGACACCATCGTCGGGACGCGCAGCTGAGGCGAAAGGCGGCGGAGCGCCTCCCGCGCTTCGCGGTCGCCGGCGGCATCTCGCTGACGAAATGCCACGCCGCGCGATCGCATGTCCGACATCGCCGCCGCGCAATACGGGCAGCCGGGTTTGGTGAAGATCTCGATCTCTGCCATCGTCGTCGTTGCTCGCCCTTCAAGGTATTGCGGGGCCGCGCCCGAACGTCGCGCTCCGTTCACCGCCCGAGTCAGTTCCGCTGCTTTGTTGGAAGGATCCCCGAACGTGCCGCTTCGCTCGATTTCCACTGCGACCGCCCCTAACCCCGTCGGCCCGTATTCGCAGGCGATCATCGCCGGCGGTTTTGCGTTCACCGCGGGCCAAGTCGGGCTCGACCCCGCGACCGGCAAAGTCGTCGAAGGCCTCGAAGCGCAAGTGGATCAAGCCCTCAACAATACGCGTGCGGTCTTAGCGGCCGCAGGCCTCGAGGTGAGTGACATCGTCAAGGTGACGCTCTACTTGACCGACATCTCGAAGTTCGCCGCGGTCAACGCGATCTACGAGCGCTTTCTCGGATCCCACAGACCCGCGCGCTCAACTGTCGGCGTCGCGTCGTTGCCGGCAGGCGCGCTTTTCGAAGTCGACACGATCGCGATCGCGCGTCAGTGACCGGATAGCGACTCGGCCTGCGTGAGGTATTCCTTCGCGCGCGGATCGGTCGGGTCGTACGTCATCGCGAGCTTATACTGCTCGATCGCCTGATCGTACAGATGCCGGTTCTGATAGTAATAGCCGAGCGCGAGATGCAGGATAGCATCGTGCGGGTTGATCGCGATGCCCTTGATGTAGGCGGCATACGCGAGATTCATGAAGCCGTGCTCGAAATAATCTGAGCCGAGGTTGTAATAGACCTGCGGCACGTGCGGATCGAACGAGATCGCCTGTTCGTATAGCTCGATCGCCTTTTGCGAATCGCCGGTTGCGTCGTAGGCGACGCCGAGATTCATGTATGCCATCCCGAACTGGCTGTCGATCGTCAACGACTTCTGGATCCTGTCGATCGCCGCTTTCGGATTGCCCGAGTTGATGAGCTCGACGCCCCAGTTCATGTAGCACTGGAAGCAGTTCGGTTGTACGTTGATCGCCATCTTGTATTGCGTGATCGCATCGTCGTAACGCCCGACCTCGCCGAAGACGATACCGAGGCCGTTGTGCGCCTCCCAAAACGACGGCCGGATGTCGATCGCCTGGTCATACAAGCTTATCGCTTCGGAGTAGCGCTTTTCAGCGTCGAGGACGGTCGCGAGTTCGAATCGTGAGATCGGATCGTCCGAAGGCGAGCGATCCATGTCGAGCTCGTCTTGCGCCTCGAGCTCTTTGAGCCTGCCTTCCTCTTTATACACCTCGACAAGATTGATCATGCCTTCTTGCGACGGCAGGCTGAGCTTGAACTGTGTGATCGCGTCGTCGATGCGGCCTTCAGCTGAGTAGACGCCGCCGAGGCGGTTGTGGACGTCGCGATCGCCCGGCGTCCTCGCGAGCACTGCCTTGTATGCAGCCTCAGCGGCCGCATAATGTTCGAGCCGGTATTCCACGTCGCCGAGAAGCCGTTGGGCGTCTATGTTCGTCGGATCGAGCGCCACGGCTTGGGCTGCTTCATCGCGGGCCTGTTGATTGCGGCCACTAGCAGCATCGAGCTGCGCCTGGGCCAAGAGAGAGGCGGCCGATTGCGGGGAACCTGAAGGCGCCGGCTTCGGCGCTGAAGTCGCGGAGGAAACGGTAGATGCGGGCGCCGGTGACGGCGAGTCGGCAAAGGCAGGTGCCGCCGCAAGCCCGGCTGCGAACAGCGACGCGGCTACGGCGACGATTGCCCTGTGGCGATCGTTCATATAATAGGCTCCACCAACTACCGTTACCCGTCCTGCGTGCCTAAGTATACCGCTCTCGAGGGACGGGTGCAACGACCCTCAGGTCACTGTCAAAGGTGTGCCGATGGCCCGCGCGAAGCGGAGCGCAGACCGCACCTTCGGAGAGTTTCTCGATGCGCAAAATATTCGGTTTCGCCGCGCTGACCGCGGCACTTCTGCTCGGCGGGTGCCCGAACCCGAACGACATCGGCGTGCAAAACTACGGCACGGTCGCGGTCACGGTCGTCGACGGCACAACCGGTAAACCGGTGAACGGCGCGCTCGTCAGCGCGGGCAGCACGTATACGTGCACCACCGGCGCAGACGGCACGTGCGCAAAACCGCCCGGACCACTCCGGCTTCCGGTAGGCACTTGGACGATCAGCGCTGTGACCGCGGGCCAGCAAGGCACTTCGACCGTCACGGTCGTCGAGAACCAGCAGATCTCGACCACGATCCAGATCCAGTAGGCGGCGAGCGGCCGCGCGCGCATGCCCGAACTTCCCGAACTCGAACTGCTGCGCGTCAAGCTCACCGAATACGTCACCGGCCGCTCCATCATCGCGGTCATCGTCGATCCGAAACGCCAAGTCGTCCTGCGTTATCCGCCGGCCGACTTCGCGCGCGATCTTACAGGTCGCGAATTCGCGTCCGTCACGCGGCGCGGCAAGTTCCTCGAGTTCGCCTTCAAGGACGAAAACGCGCGGCTCATCGTCAATCCGATGCTCGGCGGCCGCTTCGCATTTTGCACGAGAGCAGCCCCCGAACTGCAATCGACGTGCTTCACGCTCCAATTGACCGGCGCGATGGATTTGCGATTCCTCGACGCCGTCCAGATGGCGCGCGTCTACTTGACCGATGACCCGGCACAAGATGTGCCGTCGTACGCCGACACCGGACCCGATGCGCTCGACCCATCGTTGACGTTCGAGGAATTCGAACGCAGGCTCAAGCGGCACCGCGGCGAGATCAAGAACGCGTTGCGCAATCAGGCGTTCGTAGCGGGCATCGGCAACGCGTATTCCGATGAGATACTATTCGCGGCGCACATCCGTCCGCTGCGTCGCGCGAGCACGCTGAAACCGGAAGAACGGCGCGCGCTCTATGACGCGATGCGATCGACGCTCCAACAGTCGGTCGAAACCGTACGCGCGCAGTACGACGCCGGCAAACACCCGCTCCACAAGCAAGACCGCTCGTTCATGCGCATCCACGGCAAGAAGAAAACGGTTTGCCCGCGTTGCGGGCATCGCATATCAAGCATCCATTCGGGCGGTGAGACGACGTACTTCTGCCGAGGATGCCAGTTATGAACAACCGCATCAGGTTATACACAGCCTAGTTCCGACAAGAGTCCAAGGCCCCGTCGTCACGCTCCGACACCCGGACAAATGCTCCGCCGTGCACGCGCCGTACCATCCATAATCGTCGTGCTCCCGGCGGCTCGCCGGGTCTGTCGAGTGGGGGAGGAGGCATTCGTGGCAGCAGGTGGATCGCCCGTGAAGACCGCGCTGGATTTCATCAAGAAGAACGGCGCGAAGATCGTCGATTTCAAGTTCATCGACATGCCCGGCATGTGGCAGCATACGTCGGTCCCGGCCGAGACGGTCGGCGCTGGTGAGTTCGAAGACGGCATCGGCTTCGACGGCTCGAGCATCCGCGGTTTTCAAGAGATCCAAGAAAGCGACATGGTCCTGTTGCCCGATCCGACGACGGCACGTGTGGACTCGTTCTGCTCCGTGCCGACGGTATCGTTCGTCTGCGATGTCTTCGACCCGCGCGAGCAGGCGCCCTACCCACGCGATCCGCGCGGCGTCGCCAAGCGCGCCGCAGCGCACCTCAAGAAGAGCGGCGTCGCCGACGTCTCCTACTTCGGACCCGAGCTCGAGTTCTTCATCCTCGACCACTTGAGCTTCGACGTCCAGCCGTACATCAGCGGCTACCAGATCGACTCCGAAGAAGCGCATTGGAATTCGGGCGGTGCGGACGCCCCGAACATGGCGTACACGCTGCGCACGAAGGAAGGCTATTATCCCGTCCAACCGTCCGACAAGCACATGGACATCCGATCCGAAATGGTCCTGTCGCTCGGCGAGTGGGGCGTGCCGGTCGAGATGCACCATCACGAAGTCGCGACCGCAGGCCAGACGGAGATCGATATCCGCTACAACGATCTCGTCACTCAGGCCGACAACGTCATGATCTACAAGTACGTGACGCGCAACGTCGCGCGTAAGTACGGCAAGACGGTCACCTTCATGCCGAAGCCGCTCTTCGGCGACAACGGTTCAGGCATGCACGTCCATCAAAGCTTGTGGAAGGGCAAGACGAACCTCTTCTACGATCAGAAGGGTTACGCCGAGCTGTCGAAGCTCGCGCTCTATTACATCGGCGGACTGCTGACGCACGTCGACGCGCTGCTCGCGTTCAGCGCACCGACGACGAACTCGTACAAACGGCTCGTGCCGCACTACGAAGCACCGGTGAACATCGCGTTCTCGAAAGGCAATCGGTCGGCGGCGATCCGCATCCCGATCTTCTTCAAAGGCCCGCGCTTCTCCAAGTCAAAGCGCATCGAATTCCGTCCGCCGGATTGCACCGCGAACCCATACCTCGCGTTCTCCGCGATGCTCATGGCCGGCCTCGACGGCATCAAGCGGAAGATCGATCCGGTCAAGGCCGGGTTCGGTCCGCTCGACACGAACATCTACGAGCTTCCCGCTCGCGAAGCGAAGAAGATCAAGTCGGTCCCCGGCAGCCTCGATGAAACGCTCGCAGCGCTTGAAAAAGATCATGCGTTCTTGCTCGATGGCGGCGTTTTCAGTAAAGATCTCATCGACACATGGATCGAATATAAACGGACGAAGGAAGTCCAAGAAGTCAAAGTGAGGCCGCACCCCTATGAGTTCTTCCTCTACCACGACCTTTGATCGGCTGAAAATACCGATCTACCAGCTCGACGCTTTCAGCTCGAGGACATTCGGCGGCAATCCAGCCGCCGTTTGTCCCCTCTCGGCATGGCTCGACGATTCGAAGATGCAGGCGATCGCCGCAGAGAACAACCTTGCCGAGACCGCGTTCTTCGTTCCGGCGGGCGACGAGTACGATATCCGTTGGTTCACGCCGCTCCATGAGATCGATCTTTGCGGTCATGCGACGCTCGCGTCCGCGTACGTCGTCTTCAATCACTTGCGCCCCGGCCGCGATCGCGTGTCGTTCGGATCGAAGAGCGGCCCTTTGCGCGTTCTCGCGGATGACGGCCGCCTGACGCTCGACTTCCCCGCGCTGCCTGCAAAGCCGGTCGCCGCGCCGGCGCGCCTCGCCGAGGCTTTAGGAAGCGCACCGGTCGCGACGCTCGAAGCGAAAGCGCTGGTGGCGGTCTATCCGAGCGAGCGCGATGTCCGGTCGCTTTCGCCGAATTTCGATCTTGTGAGCAAGGTGCATCATCACGGCATCGTCGTGACGGCACCGGGCGACGACGTCGATTTCGTCTCGCGCTTCTTCGTGCCGAACTACGGCATAGCGGAAGATCCGGCGACCGGCTCGACGCATTGCACGCTGACGCCGTATTGGGCGGAGCGCCTGGGCAAGACGAAGCTTCGCGGACGTCAGCTGAGCGCTCGCGGCGGCGAGTTCTGGTGCGAGCTGGAAGGCGATCGCGTCCTCATCTCCGGCCACGTGTCGCCATATCTCCAGGGCTCGATCGACGTATGAACGACGCGCCCGCGACGGCGATCGTCCGGCGAGCGACGCCGTCCGATGGTGACGCCGTACGGCGCTTCGTCTTCGAGACGCTCATCGCGTACGGCGTCGAGCCCGAACCGGACGATCACGACAAAGACGTCATGACCTTCGGTCAAGATCCCGATCCTGTCGATGCGTTCGTCGCCGATATCGGCGGCGTCGCGGTCGGAAGCGTCATGGTCGCACCGCGCGCGGACGGCACCGGCTGGCTCTCAAAATTTTTCGTCGATCGCTCTTTTCGCGGCCATGGCATCGGCCGCGCACTTCTCGACCGCGCCGTCCAAGCAGCGCGCGAACGCGGGTATAAGCGCCTCGAACTCGATACGCGAACGTACTTCAAAGAAGCCGTCCATCTTTATGAGGCAACTGGGTGGCAGCTCTCGTCCGAAGAGTCTCACCCTCCGTGCGATGCCTATTATTTTCTCGAACTCGATAATTAGACCGGACAAGCGGTCCGATCGTCGTTTTTTGCGCTAGCCGACGCGACGCGAGGGGCCGCTTTAAGCGGGGCTTCTGAGGCGGCGAAAGCCGCCGAAGAGAGCGGCGTAAGTAAGAGTATCCCGATTCAAGCCGCGTCCCCGCATAAGCGGCACCCTCGCGGCGCGTAGGACATGACGCGAAAGGGCGATTCGCGGTTGGCGCGAACATCGCGCGTCTATGGATAAGCCGCCGAAATTGTGGCGCCTGCTGGTGATGCTCGCGGCTGTCATCGCGGTGATCATTTATCTGAAGTACGTCTTGCCGGCGCAGCTCGCGAAATGAGCTCCACACAGATCGATCTCGGAATCTTCAAGAGCTACGATATTCGTGGCACGTATCCCGATGAGCTTGACGAGCGCGTCGCCGAGCTGATCGGACGGGCATTTGTCGATTTCACCGGGGCGTCGGCGGTCGCTATCGGGCGCGATATGCGCGAGTCGTCACAGCCGCTCTTCGAGGCGTTTTCCAAGGGCGTCATGATGCAGGGCGCCGACGTCGTCGATCTCGGGCTGACGAGCACGGACGAGCTCTACTTCGCCGTCGGGAAGTTCGGTTATCCTGCGGGTGCGATGATCACCGCGTCGCACAATCCGAAGCAATACAATGGGTTCAAGCTCTGCCGCGAAGGGGCGATCGCGCTGTCGGCCGAGACCGGTGTGTTCGCGATCCGCGATATCGTCGAGAGCGGCAGCTTCAAGACGGCGAACCGTCGCGGCACGTTGATCAAGCGCGACGTCCTACGCGACTTCGTGGATCATTGCTTGTCGTTCATCGATCCGAAGACGATTCGACCGCTGCGCATCGCGATCGACTGCGGCAACGGCATGGGCGGGCTCATCGTGCCCGCGATCCTGAAGCGGCTGCCGGTCGAGGTCATCCCGCTCTACTTCGAACTCGACGGTTCGTTTCCGAATCACCCGGCAAGCCCGATCGAACCGGAGAACATGGCGGACGTCCAGCGCGCCGTCCGCGACAACAAAGCCGACCTAGGCGCCGCTTTTGACGGCGATGCGGATCGCGTCTTCATCACCGACGAGCACGGCGAGCTCGTCGGCGGCGACATGGTGACCGCGCTCGTCGCCGACATGCTTCTGCGCAGCCATCCCGGAGCGAAGATCCTCTACAATCTCATCTGTTCGCGCGGCGTTCCTGAGCTCATCGAAAAGCGGGGAGGCGTCGGGGTGCGGACGCGCGTCGGCCACTCGATCATCAAAGCGGTGATGCGCGAGCAAGACGCCGTGTTCGGCGGCGAGCACTCCGGTCATTTCTATTTCCGCGATCACTTCTTCGCCGACTCGGGGTTGATCGCGCTTCTCGTCGTGCTCGAACTCATCTCGCGCGAGAACAAACCGGTGAGCCAACTGCTCGCGCCGCTCGACCGCCGTTTCCGCTCCGGCGAGATCAACAGCCGCGTCGACGACGTGCCGAAAAAGCTCGAGGAGATCGTCGGCGCGTACAAAGACGCGCAGATCGACCGGCTCGACGGAGTCACGATCCAATATCCGGACTGGTGGTTCAACGTCCGGCCTTCGAACACAGAGCCGCTGTTGCGCCTCAACGTCGAGGCCGACAGCC
>DASQJC010000436.1:0-5017 GCA_035631255.1 Candidatus Eremiobacteraceae bacterium
GGAACTCGTGGATGCGCTCGGTCGGGATGTCGGCAAGGTAATCGTTGACGCCGACGTACATCTGGATTACCTGGCGGTCGAGATCGAGCGGCTCGAACTGCGGCTGCTTCAGCGTTTCCGTGATCTTCTCGCCGCGGCGCAACTGCGCCTGAGTGGCGCGGTCGAGATCGGAGGCGAGCTTCGAGAACGCCGCCAGCGCGCGGTATTGCGCGAGCTCGAGGCGCAGCTGACCGGCGACGGCCTTCATCGCCTTCGTCTGCGCATTGCCGCCGACGCGCGACACCGACAGTCCGACGTCGATCGCGGGCCGGATGCCGTTGAAGAACAAGCCGGTCTCGAGGTAGATCTGGCCGTCGGTGATCGAGATGAGGTTCGTCGGGATGTATGCCGAGACGTCGCCCTGCTGCGTCTCGATGACCGGAAGCGCGGTCATCGATCCGGCGCCGAGCGCATCGGAGAGCTTCGCGGCGCGCTCGAGCAAGCGCGAGTGCAAGTAGAAGATGTCGCCCGGATACGCCTCGCGGCCCGGCGGGCGGCGCAAGACGAGCGAGATCTCGCGGTATGCTTGAGCGTGCTTTGAGAGATCATCGTAGATGATGAGCACGTGTTTGCCTGCGTACATGAGCTCTTGGCCCATCGCGCAGCCGGCGTACGGGGCGATGTAGCGCAAGCTCGCCGGATCCGCCGAGTTCGCCGCGACGATCGTCGTGTACGACATCGCGCCGGCATCGGTGAGGATCTTGTGCAGTTGCGCGACGGTCGACGCTTTCTGTCCGATCGCGACGTAGATGCAGACGACGTCCTTGCCCTTCTGGTTGAGGATCGCATCGATCGCGATCGCCGTCTTGCCCGTCTGACGGTCGCCGATGATGAGCTCGCGCTGGCCGCGGCCGATCGGCACGAGGCCGTCGATCGCCTTGATGCCGGTCTGCAACGGTTCGTGCACCGGCTGGCGTTCGACGACTGTCGGCGCCTGGGTCTCGATCGGGCGCGTGCGGGTCGTATTGACGGGACCAGCGTCGTCGAGCGGCTGGCCGAGCGGATTGACGACGCGGCCGATGACGGCATCGCCGACCGGCACCGATATGATGCGGCCGGTTCGCCGGACGGTTGCGCCTTCTTTGATATCCGTGTCCGGACCCATGACGACGACGCCGACGTTGTCCTCTTCGAGGTTGAACGCGATGCCGAAGAGCCCGTTCGGGAATTGGACGAGCTCGTTCATCTGCGCGGCCCTCAAGCCGTAGACGCGCGCGACCGAGTCGGAGACCTCGATGACGGTCCCGACCTCGTCTTCGCGCACTTCGACGCGTGCGCTTTGGATCTGCTGCTTGAGTATTCCGGCGATCTCGTCGGCGTTGATCATTTCGGTCTCCGTAAGTTCCTAAGCGGTCGATTTTCCGTTCGGTGATGTCGCCGTCGCGGCGTCGACACCCGAGAGCAGATGGCGGCGGATCTCTTCCAGTTTGCCGGCGACGCTCGCGTCGACATACGTGTCGCCCATCTGGACGACGACGCCGCCGAGCAGACCTTCGTCGACGCGCCCTTGCGGGATGACTTTGCGTTTGTAGACTTGCGACAGGCGACGCGCCAGCTCCGCAAGCTCGTCCGGGTGCAGGTGCCTGGGCGTGGCGATGGTCGCTATCGTGTTGCCCTTGTCGGCGTCGAGCATCTCGTGCATCTGGCGAGCGACCGTGTAGATGAGGTTCTCACGTCGCTTGCGGACGAGCAGCACGATGAAGTTGTACGTCAGCTCGCTCATCCGGCTCGCGAGCGACTTGCGCAGGAGCTCGACTTTCTCGCCGCGGTCGATGACCGGTGACGCGAAGAAATCGCGCGCGGTCTGCTCCTTGTTCAGCGCGTCGACGAACTCGTCGAGCTCGCGCGCGGTGGCATCGGTCGTGTTCGCGTCTTTCGCGAGCGCGAAGAGCGCGGCCGTGTAGCGTCGCGCGATCGTCTCTTTAAGCATGCGATCGCTCGAGATCCGTCAACAGCTGTTCGACGAGCGCTCGTTGGCGGTTCGCATCGAGCTCGTCGGCGACGACCTTGCGCGCCTGCTCGTGCGCGCGTTCGACGGTGTCTTCCAGAAGCTCGCGCCGGACGCGGTAGCGCTCGCGATCGAGCTCGCCGTTCGCATGTGCCATGATGCGTGCCGCGTGTTCTTCAGCTTCGGCCTTCGAATCGGTGACGAGACGGCCGGCTTGCGCAGTTCCGAACTCGACCATGCGCTTCGAATCGGAACCGGCCATGTCGAGAGCGGCTTTCGCGTTCTCGATCGCCGCTTCGGCCTCGACGAGCGCGAGCTGCGCGTCCTCGATCTCTTTGTTCTGTTTCTCTTGTTGGCTTTCGAGCGTACCAGCGATCGACGTCCGCCACAAGATGCCGAGGGCGATGACGAAGATGACGAAGTCGATGATCTTCGCGATGAAGACTGGATCGGTGAGCATGCTCGTATCCACGGTCAGGCCACCTTCTCCGCGCCGAGCGCTCGCTGCGCCATCGAACGCGCCAGCTCGTTGACGAATGCGCCCTGCTTCTCGGCCGCGTCCGCGCGTTCGCTCGCGACCTTCGCTTGCGCCAAGGCGACGGTCGCGGCCGCTTCCTCCGCGGCAAGCCGCTCGATCTCTTTCGAGGATGTCGCTGCCTTCGCGGCTCCCTCGCGCATGATCTCGTCCGTCCGGCGACGCGCGTCGTCGAGCAAACCTTCGGCTTGGGCCTCGAGCGCTTTGGCTTGTGCGCGCGCGGCATCCGCGTCGGCATGAAGCTTGGCGACGAAGCGTTGGCGCTCTTCGATCGCGCGCCGCGTCGGCCCGATGAACAGCCAGTTCAACAGGATCCAGAAGATGGCGAAGTTCACCATCTGGACGAGGAACGTGCCGTCGAGCGAGAGCAGCATGTCGGTTCTTGCGGCCGCCTACTTCGTCAGCACCGGCTTCAGCAAGGCCATGACGCCGAGCCCGCCGCCGCCGATGAGCAAGAAGAAGGCGAGCGCGATCGCGATGATCGGGAACGCCTCCAGAATGCCGAAGCCGAGGAAGTAGAAGAAAAAGATGTTGGGCCGCGCTTCGGGCTGGCGCGCGATCGACTCGACGGCCTTGCTGCCGATGATGCCGTCGCCGATCGCCGAGCCGAACGCCGCGAAACCGACCATCAGCGCGAAGGCGATGATGACGGACGCGACGAGAATGGCATTTTCCATGTTTGCTCCCTTAATGCGCTTCGTCTGAAAGCGGCGTGATGAGGTATGCTGTCGTCAACAACGTGAACACGACTGCTTGGATGAGTCCGATGATCATATTGAACGCATAGATGAGTATGGGCGCGGCGTTCGCGAGCTGCGACACTGGGATAAAGCCGATCGACACGTTGGCGAGGATGACCGCGCCGACGACGACGAGCAGCACTTCGCCGGCGAAGATATTGCCGAAGAGCCGCATCGCGAGCGTCACCGGCCGCGCGAGCTCGTCGATGATCATGATCGGCAGCATCGGGATGCCGAGGCCGAGCGGCTTGATGACGAGATGGCTGTAGTAACCGAGGCCCTTGCGCGCGATGCCGACGACCTGGATGAGGACGATGACGAAGATCGCGAGCGCGGCGGTCGTGTTCAGGTCGGCGGTCGGGGACTTGCCGACGAACGGGAACAGTCCGATCTCATTGAGCGTGAAGATGAACAAGAACAGCGAGATGATGAAGGGCACGAACGGCACGCCGTTGCGGCCGAGGATCGTCTCGACTTGGGCGCCGATGCCGTTGACGATGAGCTCCATGAACGAGTAGCGCTTCGAGAGCTTCGTCACAGGGTGCGTCGCTGCGAGAATGGCGACGGCGACGAGCACGATGGCCATCGCGATCCACGTGATGATGACCGTGTCGGAATGGATCGTGTTGAATGGCGCCGGCAGAAAAGAGATGTGCCAGAGCGGGTGTTCGCCGATCGTCTCGTGCATCGTGCCCCTTCAGGTCGCGGTGTCGCGGCGTGCGTACACTACTTGTTGACGATACACCAAAATCGCTACTGCTAATGGTGCGACAAATCCAGCAAGGTATGTGAAGTAGCCGACCCACGGACCTTTGCCGACGATGAGAAACGGCGCGGCGCCCGCGAGCAGCACGCGAAGCACGCCTTCGATCGACAAAAACGGCACGTACCCCTTGCCGGCTTTCAACAAGCGGTCGAAGCTTCCAGCGATGTGGAAGAGCGACGCGAGTCCTATGAGTACGCCTGCGACCAGCGACACAGCCGGCACCGGCGCATGCCACACAATGGCGAGCGCGAGCGCGACGACGGCCGCCGGCACCAGGCTGAACGTCGCAATCGCGGCCTGATACGGACGGATATACTCCATCAAATCCCGCGCATTCGTGCGCGGTTTCGGGCCGACCTTCACCGCTCGAACGCCCGTTCGGCGGCCTCTAGACCACCTTCAGACGAGCTTCGAAAGGCGACGATACATCGCGACGGTTCCGGCGATGAACCCCATCACGATGCCGACCGGCAATGCCCAATTCCAGTGGAGATACCGCGCCGCGAGATAGCCGAGCACGAGGCCCGCGATGATCGTTCCGATGATGCTCGTGCCGGCGCCCGCGAGTTCGGCGAGCGAGAGCGGCGTCTGTTCTTTCAATTGCTTAGTGTTTGCCGGACGGCAACGTCGGCGGCAACGTCGGATCGAATTCGGTCGGCGACTTGCCGCCGCGATACCACGCGAGGAGCGAAGCGGCGATGCGCTCGCTCGCTTTGCCGTCGCCGTACGGATTTGCGGCGCGCGCCATCCTTTGATATGCCGCGTCGTCGTCGAGCAATCGGTCGAGCGCGTCGACGATCGTCTTCTCATCGGTTCCGACGAGCTCGAGCGTTCCCGCGGCGACGCCTTCGGGCCGTTCGGTGACGCGCCGAAGGACGAGGACCGGCTTGCCGAGGCACGGCGCTTCTTCTTGCAGACCGCCCGAGTCCGTCGCGACGATCGCCGCGCGGCCGATCGCGCCGACGAGCTTGCGGTATTCCATCGGCTGC
>DASQJC010000437.1:0-9897 GCA_035631255.1 Candidatus Eremiobacteraceae bacterium
TGCTCGCCGCCGCGATCGCGGCGGATTTCGCGTCGCCGTCGATGATCGATGTCTGCGGATACGCGCAGCCCGGCAGATCCGGGCCGTCGACGAGCACGCGGCACGGTGTCAGGCCGAGTCCTGCGAGCGCGCGATGCATCGCGAGGCGCGACGCGCCGAGGATATTGAGCGAGTCGATCTCGAGGTGGTCGGCCCAGCCGACCGACACCGCGACGGCTTGCTCTCGGATGAGCTGATCGAGCGCGATGCGGCGCAGTTCGGTGACGACCTTGCTGTCGTCGAGGAATTCGAGGCGGAGCGGACGCTCGATGACGACGGCGCACGCGGTCACCGGACCCGCGAGCGGTCCTCTGCCGACCTCATCGAGACCGCAAAGCAAAAACGATCCGCTTTCCCACAGATCGCGTTCGTACCGGTGCAGCCGGTTGATCCGTCGACTCTCCGCGCTCGTCATTGCGCTGCCGTCAATCCGGTCGAGATGAATCTCGACCGCTCCTCGGTGATTCGAAGGTGAGCCGGAAGAGATCGCCTGCGCGGAACTCTGCGACGAATCTGCGCGCGGCGTTGCGGCGGTCGAGTTCGCCGCCGCGGCGGCGCATCCCGCGCGCGTTCGCGAATGCGTCGAGATCGGCGCGCGCGGCGTACTGCGGCCTGTTGATCTCGAGCCAGCGAGCGAATTCGTCAACCGTGTCCTCGACATCGAACGCAGATTCGGGCAGGCTGCCGCAGAGCGACAGCTGCCACGCCGCCTCCGCGCTCTCGACGCGCGGCGGCAACAAGCCGGGAGTGTCGAGCAATTCGACGCCTGCCTCGAGCTTTGACCAACCAGCATGTCTCGTCACGCCGGCGCGATCGGCGACTACCGTCCGCTTGCGGCGGCCGAGCGCGTTGATGACCGACGACTTGCCGGTATTCGGCGCGCCGACGACCGCAGCGCGGAGCACTGCGCGCTTGCGCGGCCTCGCAAGCAGTGCGGCGCGGGCAGCGCGCAAAGTTCCGGCGTGGGTGGCGGTCGTCGCGAACGCGTCGAGGCCTTCGTCGTTGAGCTTGGCGATCCACGCGCGCGTCGGCGATGCTTCAGCGAGATCGGCTCGATTGAGCAAGACGATCGCCGGTTTGCGCCTCAGACGAGGATGGAGATCGGCGACGGCTGTCGCGCGCGGCACGCGCGCATCGCGCACCTCGATGACGACGTCGATGAGGTCTGCGACGTCGAGAACCGCGCGGATGCCGGCGGCCATGTGGCCGGGAAACCACGACGCCGCTGCGCGCGGCTTATCACCGGATCGCGCGGACATTGGCGGGCGGCCAGATGACGAGCGCCGCGCGCCCGATGATCGCTGCGGTCGGCACCGGTCCGAACGAGCGGGAGTCGTCGGAGTCGCCGCGATTGTCGCCGAGGACGAAATACGACCCGGCCGGCACTTTGACGGGCGCCATGTCGGTGGCGTCGCGGCTTGCCTGATAGTCGGGGGCGACGATCGAGCCATCGATCGACACGACGCCGCGCTCGATCGACACCGTCTCTCCCGGTAGGCCGATGACGCGCTTCAAATAGATCTGGCTGTCGTCGCCAACGCCGTGTGCGAAGGCGATGACGTCGCCGCGTTCAATCGGGTGTATAGCGATGTCGACGAGCGCCTGCCCCTCGGCACCCGGGCGCTGGATGCGCAGGTCGTACGAGAGCGTGTTGATGAGGACGTGATCGCCGTTATCGACTTGCGGAAGCATGGAATGCCCGTCGACCTGCGGCGCGCGGACGAAGAAGAGCGATGCAAGCAGGACGAGGACGAGCACCTGCACGGCGAGAGCGCCCGCGTGGCGGAGCGCTCTGATGGTGGAAGCGCGACGATCGAGATCGTCGAGCAAGATCGACCGCGCATCGCGCGACTCGTCCGGTTGTGCCGGATCAAGGGGCTGCGGAAGCACGGGGTTATGTCTTGGGCGCGCCCCGCTCGCGCTCCTCGTCGATCATGCGCGATGGAGCGGTCGACCTTTATGGTCGACCGGAGCGATCTGACTTAGTGCAACAGTCTCGCGCGCGTCAACGGCCAGAATACGAAGAACGCGTGGCCGACGAATTGGTCGCGCTGCAAGAATCCCCAGAGATGCGAGTCGTCCGAGTTGTTGCGGTTGTCGCCGAGCATGATGTAGTAGCCGTTCGGCACGCGATCGGGCGCTTGCCAGTCGTTCTTCGGCGGAACGACAGCACGCGTCGGATCGAGCGGGATGCCGTCGACGACGAGATCGTAGTTCTGCAGCGACAATTCGTAGTCGGGCGCTTGCTTGAGATACGGCTCCGATAGCTTGACGCCGTTTCGATATACGACGCCGTCGTGGATCTTCAGCGTATCGCCAGGACCGGCGATAACGCGCTTGATGAAGTCCGTGCTGCCGAGCTCAGGGACTTGCGGCGGCGGTATGAAGACGGCGATCTGACCGTCTGTCGGTGACCCGACCCGGTACTGGATCTCGTTCGCCAGGAGCACGTCGTTGATCGCAAGCGTCGGCTCCATCGAGCCGCTCGGGATCCAAAACGTGCGGACGACGAAGTGCATAAGGACGAGCGCGACGGCACCCGCGATGATGAACGCGTCGAGGTACTCGCGTACGACGCCGCGTTGTTTTTCGTCGGGAACTGCCGCCGGCGCGATCCAAACAACGATACGGGCGACGACCAGAATGCCGAGGACGGCGCCGAGGACGTACGGGCTCATCGAGCGAGAATTATTTCTTGTTCTCTTTGATGCGCGTCGCTTTGCTGCCGACGCGGTCTTGCAAGTAGAAGAGCTTCGCGCGACGGACAACGCCGCGGCGGACGACATCGATCTTGTCGACGCGCGGCGAATGGACGAGGAACGAGCGCTCGACTCCGACGTTATGCGCGATGCGGCGAACCGTGAAGCTCGCCGAAAGGCCGCCGTGCTTGCGCTCGATGACTACGCCTTCGAATATCTGGATGCGCTCCTTGTTGCCCTCGGTGACGCGGGTGTGCACGCGCACCGTGTCGCCGACGGAGAACTCCGCGGGTCTGCTCTTGCGCTGGTCGTCTCCGACGAGTGTCGCCAGGTCCATGATCATCGTCGTCCTTAGAGGTGTCGAGGGCCGCTAAAAAAGCGCCGGTCACGCATTCGTCGTGAAGGCCGGACGCTGCCAGACGCCTCGAAAAGCCGGCCTATTCCGCCGGCGTATGGTGTCTCGAATGAACGCAAAACAGTATACCATAGCGCCGGAAGGCCCTTCAAGTTTCAGGTATCAGAGGTAGTGCTAAACTTTCATGGCGGGACGTTGCGAAACGCGCAAGACCGCATGCTATACTATCCGGGTGCAAAAGCGCTCACGCAAGACCTCTGACCCGAACAGTCTCGCAGCTTCCATAGTGGGCCTTGCCACGGGCGACGATCTGCACGGCAAGGACCCAGCTGCTGTCGCACTTGGCCGACGCGGTGGATTAAAGGGCGGTCCTGCCCGCGCAAAGACCATGACCGCTGCCGAGCGATCGGCAAGCGCGAAGAAGGCAGCCAAGGCGCGATGGAAGGGACACAAGCGAAAAGGACCGGCGTGACCCTTGACGCGGGACGGTCCTTCGTGGTACAACGGTGATCGGTGCCCGACTCCCACTCCGTCACGCACGGAGCGATTCGAGGAGAGCCGGGCGATCTGTTATCAAATCCCACCGCCCTTCGCGCTAGGAGGGTCGTTCCGAGGGCCCCGCTCACTACAGCGGGGTTCTCTCGTTGTCACCCAAAGGGTGACAGTCAACACTATAGCGTGCGAGAGCGCTCCTGTCAATCGTCTTCCTCCACTACCTGTTGCATCGCCGAGGTATCCGTGGTACGATAACGCGGCAACGGAGGATGAGATGGAAACGCGTGAAAGAAGCCCTAATTATCCGGCCTTTGACCTCGAAGAAGCAATCGGCATGGTGGAGAAGGTATACGCCGCAGCCGGTAGGTCGTCCATTTCCTACGAGGCCACGGCTATCGCTCTCGGTTATGGCGGTCTAAACGGTCGGTCGAGATCGAAGATCGCCGCGCTCCGACACTACGGCCTGGTGGACGATGCGGGACAATCTAAGATTCGCATCTCTGATCGTGCCGTCGACCTGATTCACAAGGCTGGAGATGCACCTTATATGCAGGCTGTTCGCCAGGCAGCGCTCACGCCACCATTGTTTAGCGAGCTTTGGGCGAAGTACGCCGCAGCCAATGATGCCATCTTGATCAACCATCTGGTCAAAGACCGAAAGTTCTCTCAGGACGGCGCGGAGCGCGTCGTTAAGTCCTACCGGGAGACGGTTGGTTTTGCGAAACTTGGCGAAGCCAGCGACTCCGGTAAGGTGGAGACAGACGAGATTGCAGGTTTCACTAAGCCCGATACCGGAGGAGGCACCGTTCCTCCAGTAGAACACCCCAAACCACCGTCACAGGGGGGTGGTTTTGTGTCCTTCAACTTTATGCTCTCTGGCGGCGTGAACGCCAATATCGCGTTCTCGCCCAAGCCCACGCCTCGTTCGATTGATCGACTGATCGAGTATCTCAGGCTTATGAGAGACGATCTACAAGAAGAGGCTCAGCCTCCTGAAGCAGGACAACAGGAGGGCGCTAACTAGGCGCTCTCCTCGTTTTCTCAAGCCTCGCCTCTTGACATGCGTGAGCGGTCACGCATATAATAGAGGCATGAATCGGTTACCCAAGGACGTTCAAGCTCAGGTGATCTCGGCGCTAGTCGAGGGTAATTCCATGCGGGCAACTTGTCGAATGGCGGGCGTGTCATTACCGACGGTAGCTCGCCTACTTGAACGTGTTGGGTACGCCTGCGCCGTTCATCACGACAAGGCGGTCCGCGGTGTTAAGGCGCGCGTAGTGCAGTGCGACGAGATTTGGACCTACGTCTATGCGAAACAGAAGAACGTGCCGCGTCCTCTTCAAGGAACGTGGGGCTATGGAGATGCGTATACCTGGGTCGCAATCAACAGCGAGAGTAAATTAGTTATTTCGTGGCTCCTCGGGCAACGCACGGCGGAGTGTGCTCGCGTATTCATGCACGATCTACGCGACCGTGTAGCGGGTCGAATCCAGCTTTCGACAGACGGCTTGAGCTTCTACCGCGATGCGGTCGAGATTGCATTTCATGGCGATGCAGATTTCGGCCAGCTTATCAAGCAGTATCAGTCAGTTGTGCACGAGGACGAGGTCCGCTATAGCCCGCCGATCTGTACAGGCGCTAAGCGTCGTCGCGTCAGTGGCCATCCCGTTCGTGACCTGATTTCGACAAGCCACGTTGAACGCCAGAACCTCACCATGCGAATGAAAATGCGTCGTTTTACCCGTCTAACAAACGCATTTTCCAAGAAGGTCGAAAACCTTGAGTGGGCGCTGGCGCTTCACTTTATCCACTACAATTTCTGCCGCGTACATCAAACGCTTCGAACTACGCCTGCAATTAGCGCCGGTATCGCCTCACACGTTTGGAGCGTTCACGACATACTAACTATGGCAGAGGGCATCGAAGAATTATCAAAGGCATCTTGACAATGGCACTATTATCGTGCTACGTTAGCGTCAGTGACGGGAGGGCTCGCAAGGCTTCTCCCGCACATCATTTTAGGGGTAAAGTTTCAATCCGTAGTGGCTCCCATCGGGCTTCATATTGCCCCGAACTTTTCTCATTGTCTTGATGAAGAACGGATAACCACCCTCGTTGTTCGCGTACCTACGATAGACATTGTAGGCAAGTAAATCGGCAATCTGGATATGATTCGAATACCTTGAATGGCAGAAGAACGGTCGCTCTATGATGCGCGAAACCTGTTGCCAGCCACTCCCGCGTGCAGTCAACTTGTAGTGATCTTCAATCAGCTCGTCGTGCTGCTGTCCAAGTAGACTCTCTGCTTGTTGGTCGACAAAGATGCGCCCGTAGCTTCCCTCCTGGTTCACCCATCCGTGAAGTCTCTCGATAAGCAGCATATACGCCAGCCTAAAAAGCTCTCGCCCCTTCTTGAGCCCATGCTGCTTTATGGCGTCGTCCTTGTTGATGACAATGGAGCAAAACTCAAAAGGTAACTTGTTGATCTCATCATACAGATCGTCGACGAAGCGCTTTAAGTCGGCGGCTTTGAGTGTAGAGAACGGGTTCTTATCCTCGGGCCATTTTTGAAGGGAGGCCCGACGTATATCGTTAGATCGTATCTCAATGTCAGTGATGGTCCAACCAGGGAAGTACGACTTCTTTAATCCGACTATAGCGTTGTCTATCGACTTCCAGTGGTCATCATTGAGGCCAATGGCGAGTAGAACGTAGTACGGCTGATTTGTCTGCCGTAGGTTAATCGTTCCCGACTCGTCTGCATAAAACGAGTACATGACGCATCGTTGTATGCGGGAGCCAAGCGTTCCCCGACCTTAAGAATCAAATTTTCGCACTACCGTATCAGAGTGCCTCGCTAGGCGGCAAGGGTATCAGATCGGCCTCATAACGGGACAAAAATCGATGCGCGCCCGCCTCAGTCCCTGTTGCGAGCGAGCCAAGTGAGCACGAGGGCCACGAGCGCCGTTGAGGCCAGCTCGACGAACAAAGACGTAGCGCGCACAGCGTCAATCGCAAATGCATGTTCCGGCTTCGACCCTACACCCGCATACACGATGAGTCCGCTGTTATAGTACGAGTCGAAAATGAACCAGCCGACCCAGAACACGCAGAGCACGATTGCCGACCACGAAATCAAAGGCCTAAGCATGCTTCGGCCCAAGGCTAAACCACTCTACAGGCACGTGTAGCCGTCGCTGCCGCAAGCGAGATATTGGGATCAACCTTAGAAAACCGTAGATCAACAGCACGGACACGATAACGCCAGCGACAAAATACCACTCGCCCTTTGTCGCCGGGCGCCGGAACCAAGCTTTGATTCGCGCCCACATCGCTGTCGAAGTTCGTTTGCGGGATGCGAGTCTCATCGCGGGCCTCGGGATAGCCGAGCTTCGCTCGGCCTGCTACATCATCCGCGCTTGAGGTCGGGGCGGCGGTGCGAGGTGCGCGCGGAGGCTTGATCGCGGCGCCATTGGGCGATGCGGGCATGGTCGCCCGTGAGCAGCACGTCCGGAACCGGCAGTCCGCGAAAGACCGCAGGCCGAGTATAGTGCGGCCAGTCGAGATCGCCGTCGGTGAACGAGTCATCGCGCGCGCTTTCCGCTGCGATCGCCCCCGGCAATAGGCGGACGCAAGCGTCGACGAACGCGAGCGCGGCGATCTCACCGCCGGTGAGTACGAAATCGCCAAGCGAGATCTCTTCAGCTTCGACGAGGTCGAACAAACGGTCGTCGATGCCCTCGTATCGCCCGCACAAGACGATCAGCCGCTCGCACAGAGCGAGCTCGCTCGCGACCGAGTGATCGAAACGCTTGCCGGCCGGCGACGGCACGATCACCTTCGTGCCCTCAGGAACGCGAAGGTCGCCGCCGAGCAGGCGCT
The DNA here is from genome assembly GCA_035631255.1 of Candidatus Eremiobacteraceae bacterium. Taxonomy (GTDB): domain Bacteria; phylum Vulcanimicrobiota; class Vulcanimicrobiia; order Eremiobacterales; family Eremiobacteraceae; genus JANWLL01. The sequence goes on from DASQJC010000437.1 coordinate 7,471, forward strand.
CCAGACAATCGACGATCGGTCCGAGGCGCATGACCATCCCGGCCCCACCACCGTACGGCGAGTCGTCTGCGCGCTCGCCGACAGGAACATATTTCCACAGATCGTGCAGCTCGATCTGCGCCACTCCCTTCGTCTGTGCGCGTCCGAGGATACTGCCTTCGACCACTGGGCGCAGGAAATCGGGGAACAACGTGACGATGTCGATGCGCATGGAGCACGGTTCTTCGCCTTACGAGCGCGGACTTGCCGCGTTCGAGAAGAACGCGCTCGATGAAGCCATCGGCCTCTTCACCCAAGCCGTCGAAGCCGACGACCGGCCGGCGCTTGCGATGTCGAAGCGCGGCGTCTGCAAAGTGCGCCTTGGCGACCGGACCGGCGCAGCCCACGATTTTGCCGGCGCCCTAGAGCGCGATCCGCGGTGCACGCCTGCACTCGTCAATCTCGGCAACCTCGCGCTCGAAGCGAACATGCTCCAAGAGGCGCGATCGAAATACGAGGCGGCGCTCAAGATCGACGGCAACTCGGCGATGGCACACCACAACCTCGGCATCGTCTTGCGACGCGAAGGGAAGATCGGGGAAAGCGTACGTGAGATCCGACTTGCCGCCTCGCTCGAATCGGGCACGAACAAGCTCATCGAGAGGTGGAAAGCGTTCTGGCGCCGCCGCGCCCAGTGAAGGCGCGTCCAGGCGGCGCTCTACATTCGACGCTCGCGAGCCGACCTTCGGTCGGCATACCACATCAGCGTTTCGGCTCGCCGACTTCGACGACGTCGGCGGGGATTATCTCCTGCAGATACTCGAAGAGCTGCGGCAGCGTGATGCGTTCGAGTGCGGTCTTCCGCGGGGAACGCTCGTCTTCGCCTTCATCGCGCAAGTAGTAGCGGACGTCGAAATCGCCCGCTTCGTCTGCATAGAACGCGACCGCGAAACCTTTGCTCGGATTTTCGTCGTAGACGCGCATCGCATGCGGATTGACGATTTCGACCGAATGCGCGGGATGAATCGCGTCGAAGAGCGACACGATGAGCTCCGCCGAGCCCGTGACTTCGACGTGCTCGACGGTGAAGACGTTCTTGACGGAATAGAGCTGGTTCGAGCGGCGATGGCGCGCCGACATCTCGTAGAACACGCGATGATGGACGAAACGTGAGAGGATCTTTTTGAGGGTAGAGATCGAGGCGACCGCTTCTTCGCGCTGGCCTTTCGTGTAGATAATCTTCAACAAACGCCTCGTGTTCCGAATCCGCGAGGACGAAGAAGCGCGGTCGATAAATGTTTGCCGAACGCCGATGGAGCCCTTCCCAAACGCATGCTGAGCCCGTCAGACACCGCGATCGTGTTTCTGCTCGCGCTCTTGCTATTCGGTCCCGACCAGCTGCCGCGCATCGCTCGTCAACTCGGCGAGGCGATGCGGCATGTCCAGTCGACGACGCACTCCTTCATGAACGAGATGGAGCGCGCGGCACGCGCAGACGAGCAGCGCCACCTGACGACGATCGATGCGGCAGTCACAGAACCGCACGACGATTCGAAAACCGATGAAGCCGCAGATGCGGCTGAGGAATCGAAGACTACCGACTTAGGTGGCTGACAAACCGCAGAGGCGGCGCCACAGGACGACGACTTTCCACACGTAGCGGATCGTCTCATCATACGGCGGCACGCCGTGATATTCGTCGACGGCGCCCGTGCCGGCGTTATATGCCGCGATCGCGTACACGAATTTGTGTTGCGGATCGAGCGATGCGTAGTGCTCGAGGTTGCCTTTGAGCGTCAACACGGTGCCGCGGACGTTTTGATCGATGTCGTCAGCATCGCTCACGTCGACGTCGGCAGCGGTCTCCGGCATGAGTTGACCGAGGCCCATCGCACCGGCCGAGCTGCGCGCGGTCTTGTCGAAGCTGCTCTCGGTAGCGATGATCGCGACCACTAGCCGCGGATCGACGCCTTCTTGGTATGCATCGGTGAGAATGGCGGTGACGATGCGCTGCGCATCGGCTTCACCGATCCCCGGATTGAAATAACGGATCGCAGATTCATACGCGGTCATCGCTTGCGCCGACGTCGTCTTTGTGGTAACTGGCGCGCCGGCACGCGCAGGTTCCGCGCGCACGCAAAAGGCGGCGACGACAGCGACGACGGCAAGACAAATAGCTTTAGACCGCATTCCTCTAGTTATCGGCAAATAGCGAGGCTGGCGTCAAGGGACGAGAGCGAGGGACAGACCGCGGCGGTCGAGATAAATCTCGACCGCTCCTGAATCCAACCGCCGAGCTTCGCTCGGCATACCACATTCGTCCGGGACTAGATCTTGAATTGGGAGCGAATATCGCCGACCTTGTCCTCGACGAACTTCATGACCGTCTTGCGAAGGGCTTCCTTGTGCTCGTCCTCCAGGCGGTTGTAGATGAGGTAGCCTGCCGAG
>DASQJC010000438.1:0-2783 GCA_035631255.1 Candidatus Eremiobacteraceae bacterium
ATCGCGACGCGCGCACCGTCCCCGGCGGAGATGATCGCTTGACTTGGCCGCCCGGTGATGCGGCCGACGGCGTAGCACCGGTCGACAGCGGTCGCGCCGTCCTCTGCGGTGTGGACGAAACGTCCGCCGAACCCGCCGAGTTCGATGCCGAGCGCGGTTGCAAGGTCGGTGCGCTTGTTCGACGCGAGGATGAAATACTGACATCGGTGCGCGTCGTCGCTTGCCGTGACATCGAATCCGTCGCCTGTGGGTACGACGGTATCAACGATTGCGTCGTGCACCGTTGCGCCAAAGCGCTCGGCTTGCCGCCTCCCCAATACGAGCAGTTCGGTGCCTCCGACGCCATCAGGGAATCCGAGGTAGTTATAGACCTTCTCCACGCGTCGCAGACTCGACTCGGCGCGGTCGAAGACCGCGACGCCGACGTTCGCGCGGGCGAGAAAGATCGCGGCACTAAGTCCGGCGGCCCCGCCACCTGCCACGACCACGTCATATCGCGACATCAGATGAAAAGCTCCAGGTCCGTGAATCGATACTGAGGAACACACACGAACTATGGGCCAGGGTCGCAATATCGCGATAGCCCTAGGCGCCGCCATTTTCGTGACGGCCGCCGCCTCTCCCGTGCCCGCGCAAAGCCCAGCACCGTCACCAAGCGGCGCTCCCACGACCGGCGCGACGCCGCAAGCGTCACCGAGCCCATCGCTCGCGCCGCTCGTCCTCATCGATCGCGTTCCGGCCGGATTACCGTCTTCGAGCCCTTCGCCGGGTCAGCCCAAAGTGCTCACCCATATATACACGAGCGCGTATTGCTCGACTTTCGTCGAGCACTTCAACAACGCGACGGCGGGCATCATCGGCGATGACAAACACCTCGATTCCGTCGACACGACGATCCATCAGATAACCCTCGACTGGAACAGGCGCGACGGCGCGATGCGCGTCTACGACGACCGCGTCAAACTGATCGGCGATGTCGGCGCGATGCTCAAGCAGATCCCGCAGACGCAGGCCGAAGTGAACGCACTGCTCGCGCAGGCGAATCAGACGACCGATCCGGATCGTAAGGCTGCATTGTTAGATGCGGCCTCGCAACTCCAAAAGGCGGTCGACCGGCAACGCTCGATGAGCTACGATCTCACGAGCGTCATCCACGTGCTCGAAGATAAGCACACGCAAGAGGACACCGCCGAGACCGCCATCGATGAGATGATGCTGCCTGGTTATCACGAGCACGGGATCTCGCTGCTCGACGATCCGGTCCCTCCGGCCGGCGTGGATTCAGTCGACCACCCGGATCCGAAGGTATCGCCGACACCGCATGCAGGCGACCTCGACGATGTGCTCCAGTGGGGCCGTCAGCGCTGGGTCATCGCGTCGTCTGAATCGCAAGCCGCGATCGCCGCAGATAAACTCGTCCGCATCTGCGACGGCGAAGTGATGGCCTCTCCGCCTCCGTCTCCTAAGTCGCACTGATGTAGTAGGCCGAGCGAAGCTCGGCGTTTTGTTTTTGTAGCGGTCGAGCTTCAGCTCGACCGCCGCGGCCTTGCATTGCACGGTCCAATGTAGTAGGCCGAGCGAAGCTCGGCTTTCGTTTGTAGCGGTCGAGCTTTAGCTCGACCGCCGCGACCGCACTTTGGCTGCGTCGATCAGAGCCACTAAGTCCATCGAGGCCTGCAGCCTTGTCATCCGGCGGAGGCCGCACTGCAAGCAAGCTTGAAATCTACTTCTTGAGGCCAAGAGATAATATGTGGCGTCGACTATTCACCGTCTTTATCGCGATACTGCTATTTGGGTGCAGTATGCGCTCCGCGTTTGTTTCAACAAATGAACCACGTCCGGGAGCGCCTTACATATTACAAAGCGGCGGCCATTCCAAGTGGGAATTCTTTTCGCTCGAGAGTCCCAGACCTTGCTGCACACAAAGCCGTGGAATCGCTGTGGGTTCGGATCAAAACATCTGGTTCACCGATCCGGCGGATACCGTCGTGGGCCGCGTAACGATGGCCGGTGTCTTGACAGAGTATCTGATGCCAAATAACCTTGAGGAACCCCAGAGAATCACGAGCGGTCCCGATGGCGCGCTTTGGGTGACGGTAATCGGCGGCTCGGGTGCACCGGACGAAATCGCCCGCGTTACGACCGGCGATTCGGTCACCGAATACCCTATCCCAACTCCAAGTAGCGTTCCGGTTGGGATTGCGGTCGGGTCGGACAAGAACATTTGGTTTGCGGAAGCCGGCGCGAACAAGATAGGAAAAATTACAACCGCGGGTTCCTTTACTGAGTATTCACTACCGAACGGAGTAATTGAGCCGGTCGACGTGACCAAAGGGCCAGACGGCAATATTTGGTTTACGTCTTACTCATACGTCGGCAAGATATCGTCGCACGGCGTAGTGACCGCGTTCCAGGTGCCGACGGCCAACTCGAACCCATACGACATCGTCGCGGGCAAGGACGGAGCCCTCTGGTTTACAGAGAATTCGGCCAATCAAATTGGACGCGTGACGACCGCAGGTGAATTTCAGGAGTTCCCGATTCCTTTTTTCGAGCAGACAGGCCCGTTAGGCATCACGAAAGGTCCAGACGGCAGGATCTGGTTCGCTGTCGGGAACCTGATTGCGACGATCGACGCGAACAATAATATGAACGGTTTCAAAACCGCCGTTGACGGCGACGAGTTGGCGTCTGGGCCCGACGGAAACCTTTGGTTCAGCACGGGAACTTCCAAAATGGGTGTGTTCTTGCGCGACAAGATGTCGTTATCTCCCACCGACCTC
>DASQJC010000439.1:0-5060 GCA_035631255.1 Candidatus Eremiobacteraceae bacterium
CGAACGTGAGCCTCGACCCTGATTCAAATGTCCGAGCGCACGATATGCCGACCCCGCCCTCGCAGATGTCGATCGTAGTACCGGATATAGGATCTGCGCCGCTTGGATAGATGATGACCGAAAGCTCTTTGCGACATCGCTCCCACCGTCGACGCTGCATCATCGCATCTTATCTCGTCGCGAGCCGGTCCGCGATGCTCGCGAACTGGGCGCCGCGATAATAGAACTTGAGGATCTCGTCCGCCGACTTGCCGGCTTCGGCCATGCCGCGCGCGCCCCACTGCGCCATGCCGACGCCGTGCCCAAAACCCTCGCCTGCGACCCGGATGACACCATTACTCACCGAGATCGAGTCGATGCGTGTACTGCGGACGACGTGAGCGCCGGCGAGCATGCGGAAAGCCGTCGCGGGGATGACGCGCGAATCTTTCGTTCCGGTCACGGCGATGCTGAGCGCGCGACCAGATTCATCGCGCGCGCCGACGGCGGCCGACACGACAGCGCCGATGTCCCCGTAGCGCCCTCGAAGGGCCGATGCGAAACTCGACGCGTCGACTGACGCGTTCCACGTGTCATCCGGCGAAGTCTCGCAATATGGGTCGTGTTGCGCGACGAGATACGGCTGCGGATCATCGAGCGCGTCTCCGCTCGACGTATATCCGCCGTCGCAGTCCGAGTAGTACGCGTGCACGACGTCGGCACCCGCGACGAGGATCTTACCGCGCGTCGCGCTCACCGCGGCGACGACCGAAGGCGTCTCCGCCTCGACGCCCTTGTATGCTTGGTCTTGTTCGCCTGCGCGTAAGTCGTACCCGAGCCATTCGCGCGTGCCGAGATGAGCGACCGCATACGTGCGAGCGACGATCGCCTGCGCCTGAAGCGCAGCCTGCGGCCACGAAGGGTCCATCTCACTGCCGACGACGCTGGACAGATAACGCTCCAGATCGACGACGTTGATGACGTCGAGCGATCCATCGGATGCCGTATCCACTATCGCTGCGCCTCGATAGATCGTGCCATCGATCGACAGCGGGTAGCGTGGATCGACAGGTGCGACGACGATCGCGCGGCCCGCCTGGATCGCGCCGGCGAGCAGCAGACCGCCGGCATTCGGGCGGACGTCGAGAACCGTCGTCACGTCTGGTTGGACGTATGGGCTGCCGCTCGAAACGCCAGGAGGGCGAACCGTCAAGCCGCCGTCGGACGACAGCACGGTCCGGTACTGATCGCGTAAGAGCGACACGCGTATCGGCGTGTCGTCTGCAAACGCCGGGCATGCGGACGCGAAAAGGGCGAACGCCCAAACCGTCGCGAGGATAAGAACTTGTAGCGGTCGAGCTTTAGCTCGACCATCCGAGCGAAGCTCGGATGGTAGAGTACAGGCCGCAAGCCGAGCTTCGCTCGGCCTCCTACGTTTCACGCGACCACACGGACGGCTTCACAAGAGGCGCGGCTGTCCGGCGTCGTCGTGCCCGATGTGCGCCCTGGCTTGCGGGGTCGAGCGCCGGCCGTTCGCCGTCCGCTGGACGAAACCGATCTGGATGAGATACGGCTCGACGACGTCGATGAGCGTGTTCTCTTCTTCGTTGAGGCTGGCGGCGAGCGCGCCGATGCCCACCGGTCCGCCGCGATACTGCACGACCAGTGCATTCAGGAACGCGCGATCGAGAGCGTCGAGGCCGAGCAAGTCGATCCGCTCGAGTTCGAGCGCGGCCTTGGCGATCTCGCGGTCGATGCGGCCATCCGCCTTCACTTCCGCGAAGTCGCGGACGCGCCGCAATAGACGGTTCGCGATCCGCGGGGTGCCGCGCGCTCTGCCGGCGATCTCCTCGCAACCGCCCTTGTCGATCTCGACGCCGAGCAGCGAGGCCGAGTGCGCGACGATCTTCGTAAGGTCCGCCGGCGAATAGTACTCGAGATGGTGGACGATGCCGAATCGGTCGCGCAACGGCGCCGTCAACATTCCCGCGCGCGTCGTCGCGCCGATGAGCGTGAAACGCTTCAGATTGATCTTGATCGTCTTCGCGTACGCGCCTTTGTCGACCATGAAGTCGATCGCGAAGTCCTCCATCGCGGGGTAGAGGAACTCTTCGACGACCCGGCTCAGCCGGTGGATCTCATCGATGAAAAGGACGTCGCCGCGTTCGAGGTTCGTCAGGATGCCGACGAGATCACCCGGCCGTTCGAGCGTCGGTCCGGAAACCTGGCGGAACGTCGCGCCGAGTTCGCGAGCCACGATGTTAGCGAGCGTCGTCTTGCCGAGACCTGGCGGTCCGTGCAGGAGGACGTGTTCGAGCGGCTCTTCGCGTCGTTTGGCGGCCTCGATGGAGACCTTGATGTTCTCGACGATGCCCGCCTGGCCGACGTAGTGATCGAACCCGGTCGGCCGCAGGGTGACGGTGATTATCTCGTCTTCGATCGTCTCCGTCGCGCTGACGACGGTATGTCGCGACGGCTGCGGCTGGTCGCCCTGTTCTTCGCCACGGACGGTCGGTTTGCGCGGCATGTCGAGTCATATGGTTCCGCCTGCGCGGTGCACGCCCCTCGCCCAAGGGCTCTTGCGATGCCGGCGGCGAATCGTCGCACATGGAATCGGCGTTCGAGCAGCGTTTAGCACGCTCGACTAATCGGTTTTGCCGGATCGCGTGGGATCGGTCATGGACCTCGATCGTCAGATAGCGATCGCGTCGCGTTTGCTCTACGTCGTCGCGGCCGCCTCGATCGTGCATTGCCTGACGACGTACGCGCTGCCCCTCACCTGGGTTCTCGGCTCAGGAATGGTTGACGTAGGTGCGGCCTACGCCTCCAGCGGGTACCTCCTCTTCAAATTACTCGGGTTCGCGTTCGAGTTCACGGGCGTCGTGTTGTTTCTCGTGCTCGCGTTCTTTGTCGGCCGCAGAAGTTGGTTCGCGATGCTCTCCGCGATGCTGTTCCTCCTCGTCGATGGTGCGTTCGCTTTCAAAGAAGTAGCGATGGGCGGACTAGGCGCGTTCGCGCCGGGACTGCTCGTGAGCTTCCTCGTCGTCGCCCACGTCATCATCGGGTTGGTTGTGTTCCGCGCGTTTTGGGCGGTGTTGCAGCGCCGGACCAACGAAAACATCGTTCGTCAGCTCGAATTCGAGAACGAGCTGCGGCGTCGACTATCGGAGTTTGAAGGACCGGCGCCGCCCGCAGCGACCTTCACGACGCGGTGGCCTCCTCGGACGCCGCGTCCGATGCCGCCGCAGCCACAAGGCTGATCGAGGCGCTAAGGTTTCGACTGGCGGCGGTAGATCTCGGTGAGCAGCTCTTCGGCCGTCGTCACTTTACCGTTCGTCCCGAGCGCTTCGCGCGCCATCTTCTCCGCCTCTTGCGGCTTGTATTGGAGCTGCAAGAGCACGTCGATCGCTTCGGCGACAAAATCCGGCGCTGGCTCCTTCTTCTTCTCCGGCTCACCGCGGATGAGACCGAAGCGCGCGACCTTGCCTTGAAGCTTCGCGACGATGTCTTTCGCTTTTTGTTCGCCGATGCCGGGGAGACGACGCAGACTCGCAGTGTCGCCGGCATCGATGAAGCGCGCGATCTCCGCCATCGGCTTCGAGAATGCGCGAGCCGCCGTTTTCGGGCCGATGCTCGCAACGGTGAGCAGCGCTTCGAAGAATTCGCGCTCGATCGCGTTCGTGAAACCGACGTACATCGACGAACCGCGATTGCCGTCGATCTGGACGTACGAGAAGACCTCGAGCTTGATCGGACCGCCAGGGCGGATATTCGCCACCTTTTCGCGCACGCACGCGGGCAGCATGATCTCGTAGAATAGCCCGCCTGCGTCGACGAGCGCGGCGTCTTCCGTGAGCTCTGCGAGCTTGCCCTCGATGCGCGAGAACATCAGCGGCCGTTCGACCTTCGAAGGTAGGCTATCGCGAGCGCGAGCGCGTCGGTGACGTCCGGCGGCGACGGCCGCTTGCGCAATCGTAGCGCATCGACGACCATCGAAGCGACTTGCTCCTTCGTCGCGGCGCCGCGTCCGACGAGCGCGCGTTTGACGGCGGTCGCCGCGTAGTCGTACACGGGCAATCCGGCGACAGCAGCAGCGCATACCAAAGCGCCGCGCGCATGTGCCATGAGGATGGCCGTCCGTGGGTATGCCGTCCGAGCGAAGACCTCTTCGACGATCATGACATCGGGATGCAGCGTTGCTATGACGTCGGCGATGCCGCGCTGCAGCTCTGCCAGGCGCTCAGACAGGCCAGAGCTCTTACCGGGCGTGATAGTGCCTCCCTCGACGAGACGAAGGCCGACGCCGTTTCGTTCGACGACACCGTACCCCGTGATGTGAAGACTCGGGTCGACACCGAGCACCCGCATCGTCAGTCGGCTCCCGCGGCGCTCGATGTCACGGGAAACTGCGCCTGATACTCTGCGATCCTCTCGGTCACGCCGGCGACGTCCAATGGGCCGCCGTTGGCGGCGAGCCAGCGACTGCAGTCTTCATAGAGATAATCGAAGTTCTTGTATAGCTGCGTGCCCGCTATCCGGCGATGGATGGCGATGACCTCAGCGAGACGCTCGTAGCTCAAGACGATCCGAGGTGCATACGTCGTGTAGACGACTTCTCCATCGATGAGTCCGAAGCGGACGTACGTGCCGATCCGGTCGAACGCGCGGATGATGTGGATCTCTTTATGCACCTTGTCGTCGGCGAGACCGATGAGGCCGATATCTCGGCGGAAGGCGGGCAGTGCCATCATCTTGTCGAGATCGCTGGCGACGAACCGGTACGCGTCGACGAAGACCGGATCCGCCAAATCGAGCAGCACCGTTCGCGCAGCCTCGAACTGCGTCGCCTTACGGACCTGTTCGAGTTGGTCGACAGTGACGCGCACTTGACGGGCTGCGAAGATGACCGTCACGGCGATGACGATCGCCGACAGGATCGAACCTACGGCTGCGAGCGCTTCCCACATGGCTAAGGCGGCGAAGGCCCGAGCACGAGGTCGACCGTCGTCGATCCCGGCGGCGACGTCGCGCCGGGCTCCGGTTCCGTGCTCACGACTTTCGCATTCGGCGGGCTGCCGGTA
>DASQJC010000440.1:0-5444 GCA_035631255.1 Candidatus Eremiobacteraceae bacterium
TCGATCGCTTTCAAGTCGACGGTCGCAGGCAAGAAATCTTCTCCGATCCCTTCGACCTTGTACGATTTCGCAGTATCGCCGGAATAGATGGAACCTTCTGGATCCGCGCCGACGACGATGATGTCGGATTTCTTCTTGCGCAGATAGTGCGCGACGCCGGAGATCGTTCCACCGGTCCCGATGCCGCTCACGTAGTGCGTGATCTTGCCGGATGTCTGTTCCCAGATCTCCGGACCGGTCGTCTTCTCGTGCGCAGCCGGATTCATGAGGTTCGCGAATTGATTCGGTTGGAACGCGCCGGGGATCTCGCTCGCGAGTTTCGCGGAAACGCCGTAATACGATTCGGGGCTGCTCGCAGGGACTTTCGTCGGCGTGATGACGACCTCGGCGCCGTACGCGCGCAGCAACCGGATCTTCTCGTCGCTCACCTTGTCCGGCATCACGAGGATGCAGCGATAGCCTTTGATCGCCGCGACCATCGCGAGGCCGGTGCCGGTGTTGCCTGACGTGGCTTCGACGATCGTGCCCCCAGGTTTGAGCAGACCACGCTCTTCGGCGTCGCGGATCATCTCGAGCGCCGGCCGGTCTTTCACCGAACCAGCCGGATTGACGTACTCGACTTTCGCGAGCACGAGACAAGTCGCGCCGTCGATGACGCGGTTCAGCCGCACGAGCGGCGTTCCCCCGACGACATCGAGCGCAGAATCGTAATAGCGCATCCCGTCGTCGCGCATCGGTCCGAGCCGCGACGGAATCGGCTCCGTCTTCACGACCAAGCCCTCCCTGCGAGAAAGTCTTCCGTCCGCGAATCCGTCGGACGGCTGAAGATGGTGAGCGTCTCGCCGCTCTCGGCGATCTCGCCGTCGATCATGTAGAACGTCAGATCGGACAACCGCGCTGCTTGGTGCAGGTCGTTCGTCGCGATGAGTATCGTGAAATCGCGGCGCAGCCGGAAGATGACGTCGTCGAGCTGTTGCGCCGCGACCGGATCGAGTTTGGATGAAGGATCGTCGAAGAGCAGCACTTCGGGTCCGACCGCGAGAGCGCGTGCGATGCAGACGCGCTGCTGCCAGTCGAGCGGGAGCGAAAGCGCGCTCTCGTGGAGCTGCTTCTGCAAAGAATCCCATAGCATCACTTGGCGAAGCGCGCGTTCGCACGCAGCGTCGAGAGTGCGCTGTTCGCTGACGCCTTTCGCGCGCAACCCGAAGACGACGTTCTCGTACACCGAGAGCGGCAGCGTTGCCGGCTCGCCGAAGATCATGCCCATCCGTCTACGCAGCGCAGGCACGTCGGTCGACTGCCCGAGCACTTCGGCCCCGTCGATCTTCACGCTGCCTTCGACGCGAGCGGCTGGGTCGAGGTCGTGTAGCCGGTTGAGCGCCCGCAATACGGCCGAGCGCCCCGAACCGGTCGCGCCGATGAGCGCGACGGTCTTCCGATCGGCGATGTCAAGCGTTATGCCGCGCACGGCATGGCGCTTGTCGAACCAGACGTGCAGGTCGCGCACCTCGAGTTTGATCTCGACGCTTGTGGGATGGTCGGGCGTCATGCAGCTTCGCTTCTACGGCGACCCTGCAGCAACCGTGCGGCGAAACGGAACGCCACGATGACTGTGACGAGCAGAAGCGTCTCGGTCGCGAGCGGCGCGACGGCCGTGGCGGCGCCTCCCGGCTGTTGCGTCAGCCGTCGCCAAAGATCGAGCGTCACCGGTGTGAGAGGCGTGCCGGCATAGTTGAGGACGACTACGATGATCGCCGTCTCCCCGAACATGCGGCCCGCGGTCGCGAGCAGGGCGCCGAGAATCGTCGGCAGCGCTCTCGGCATGATGACATTGAGGAATGCGGTATGCGGCGCAGCGCCGGCAGCGAGCGCTGCGATGCGCCAGCGGTCGGGAACCTCGCGCACTCCGGCGAGGATGCGTCGCGTGAGAACCGGGAGGTTGAGCACTGCGAGCGCGATGCCGGCGATGATGATCCCCTGCGAGGAATACATCGGCACCTGACCGCCGCGAACGCTGAACCAAAGCGCTGCCGCGCCGACGGCGATGGCCGGCGTCATCGGTCCGACGCGCAGCGAGGTCACGAGCCAGCGCGTCAGCGGACCGCCGAGAGAGACATCGTATCCGGCGGCGGCCGCGAGGAACGACGGCACGATGACGAGCGGTACCGCGATGCCCAAGATATAGCCGCTCGCGACGAGCGATGTCGTAAGATCGAACCCGATGGGCGAGGACGACGTCGCCTTCAGACCCTGCCATCCGTCGATCGCGAGAATCGCGATGAACGCGGCTGCGAGCGCCACGATGAGCGTGCCGCTCAACCAGATCGCGACGCCTTCCACGAACGATGCCAACGCGCGCCCGCTTCTGTCGCGCCTCGCGCGAGCTGCGCTCATGCCCATTGCGGACCGCCTACTTCGCGCCCAACCGCGAGGACGCACACCGCGGCGACGCACAGCAGCACGAGTGCGGCTATATAATAAGATGGATCAGCTGCGGGCGGCCCGAGCGCAAGTCGCGCGAACACCGTGGCTGCGGCGGTCGGCGTGGCACGGACACCCTCTCGCGCCAGCGCGGCGAACAGCACTTGCATCGCGGTGGCCTCGCCGATCGACCGCGCAAACGCCGCAAGTCCGGCGATCGCGATCCGCCGGCGAAGCGCTGGAACGACGACGAACGCCGTCGTTTGTAGTCTCGTCGCGCCGGCCGCTGCGGCAGCGAACCGCACCGACGTGGGGACGCGCCGAAGGCCGCGCATGACGAGCGCGCAGGCAGTCGGGGCGGTCATGACGGTCAGCACCGCGGCCGCGACGGCGTACGGCGTGACGAAACCGAGCGGATTCGTCGCCGTGGCCGGCACGATGACGGTCGCCGCAAACCATCCGAACGCCACCGAGGGGATCGCACCGAAGAAGCCGATCGCGCCTTCGATCGTGCGCCGGACGGGCGTCGAACTGAGCTCTTCCGCTGCGAACGCAGCGCCCGCGCCGAGAGCTCCGCCGAGGATCGCAGCGATGAGGCTCACGACGATGGTCGACGCGACAACAGCGAGCCAACCCGAGAACTCGACGCGCCCGTTCGCTTCGAACGTCAGCGTCAGCGCCGCCCATACGAGCAGCGCGAGGATGGCGATGGGCGTCACGGCGACGATCGCGGCGCAAAGCTTACAGCACGCAGCGAACAGACGCTCGGAGACGGATGGCATCGAGACCGCCTTTTAGTTGAAGGAGCGGTCGACCTTTATGGTCGACCGCCGCGATCTCGCCTGGGTGGTTTCTGAGGTGCGGGAGTCTTGCTCGTCACATCGTCGAACAGGGACCGATCGCCGCCGACGCTCGAGAGCTGACGGAAGTGGGGAGTTCGACGTAATCGATGCCGGCCGCGAGTTTCTGGCCATCGGTCTCGAGCCAATGGAAGAGTTGACAAAGCGCACCTTGCTTCGTCGTGTCGGGATAGTGCTTGTAGAGCAACACCCACGAGTAGCCGGCTATCGGATACGCGGACTTCCCGGTCGCGTTGACGATCGAGAAGTTCGCGGGACTGACGTCAGGTTTCGTCGCTGCTGCTGCGCGTACCGACGCTATCGAGGGTGCGACCGGCGCGCCACTCGCATTGATCACCGATGCGTACGTCATCTGCGTCTCGAGCGCGTATGCGAGCTCGACGTAGCCGATGGCGCCCGGCGTGTTTTTGATCTGACCGGCGACGCCTTCGTTGCCCTTCATGCCGACGGCCGACGGCGCCGGCCACGAGACCGACTTTGCCTTGCCGACCTTCGATTTCCAAGCACTGCTGACCGAACTGAGATAATCGGTGAAGATGTAGGTCGTGCCGCTTGCATCTGCGCGATGGACGACGACGATCGGCAAATCAGGCAGCTTCGCCGATGGGTTGAGCTTGGCGATGCTCGGATCGTTCCAATTCTTCACGCTGCCGAGGTAGATCGAAGACAGGACGTCCGGCGACACGATGAGGCCCGTCTTGACGCCGGGGATATTGTAAGCGATCGCGACGCCGCCGAGCGTCACTGGGATCTCGATGATCGCCTTCAGACCGCCTTGCACGGCCGACAACTCTTTCGCGCTCATCGGCACATCCGTAGCGCCGAAGTCGACGGTGTGCGCTGTGAACTGCTGGATGCCGCCGCCTGAACCGATCGACTGATAATTAATCGTCACGCCGGTGTGCGCTTGCTGGTATGCGCCGAATGCGCTCGAGAAGAACGGATAGTCGAATGTCGAGCCGGCGCCGACCAGCGCTGCCTGTGGAGCTGCGGGCGTGGTGCTTTGACCGTTTTGTTGGCCCGTGCAGGCGGCGACGAGCGCTGCCAGAGTCATGGCGGCGATACGAATCGGTTTCATCTGCATGTCTCCTAGCCGAAGCGGCCGGTGATGTAGTCTTCGGTGCGCTTGTCCTGCGGCGTCGTGAATATCTTCGACGACTCGTCGAACTCGATCAGCTCGCCGGGCGAGGATTCGCCCGCGAGCATGAACCCGGTGAAATCGGAAACGCGCGCCGCCTGCTGCATGTTGTGGGTGACGATGACGATAGTGAAGTCGCTCTTGATCTCGCGCATGAGATCTTCGATCTTCATGGTCGAGATCGGGTCGAGCGCGGATGCCGGCTCGTCCATGAGCAGCACCTCCGGTTCGACCGCGAGTGCGCGCGCGATGCAAAGTCGCTGCTGCTGGCCTCCGGAGAGCGACGTGCCGGGCCGATGGAGCATGTCCTTGACTTCATCCCACAGCGCAGCGCGGCGCAAACTTCTCTCGGCGATCTCCGCGAGCGCGCTGCGATCGGAAACGCCGCCCGCAAGCCGGACGCCTGCTAGGACGTTGTCCGCGATCGACATCGTCGGAAACGGATTCGGCCGCTGGAAAACCATGCCGACGCGACGTCGCAAGCTCGTCGTATCGACGCCCGAATCGTAGACGTTCGCGCCGTCGAGGAGCACTTGGCCTTTCACCGACGTGTTCGCGATTACTTCGTGCATGCGGTTCAAACAGCGCAGCAGCGTCGACTTGCCGCAGCCTGACGGACCGATGAGCGCGGTGATGGCCTTCGCGCGGAAGGTCATCGTCACGTCGCGGATCGCGACGTGGTTGCCGTAAGACGCGCTGAGGTGGTCGGTCCGCAGTTCTTGCTTCATCTATCGCGCAAAGCGGCTCCGGAACGCGACGCGCGCGGTGAGATTGAGGGCGAATACAAGCGCTATCAACACGAGAGCGCCACCCCACGCGGTCTGTTGCCAATCTTTGTACGGCGAGATCGCATATTGGAAGATGACGAGCGGAAGCGCGGCGATCGGGTGCGTCAGGCTGGCGCTCCATTGCGGGTTGCCGAACGCTGTGAAGAGCAACGGGGCCGACTCGCCTGCGACTCGCGCGATCGAGAGCAGAACTCCCGTGATGATTCCGGGGCGTGCGACCGGAATCGTGACTAAGAG
>DASQJC010000441.1:0-9296 GCA_035631255.1 Candidatus Eremiobacteraceae bacterium
AAGAAATACCGCGGCGAATCGTCGAGCGTCCGCATCGGCGACCGCAACGTCATCCGCGAGTTCGTCACGATCCATCGCGGCACGGGCGAAGGCTCGCAGACGTCGATCGGCGACGACAACCTGCTGCTCGCGTACGTCCACATCGCGCACAACTGCCAGATCGGCAACTTCGTCGTCATGTCGAACTCCGCGCAGCTCGCGGGGCACGTCACCGTCGAGGACTACGCGGGCATCGGCGGCATGGTCGGCGTCCACCAGTTCGTGCGCATAGGAAAGATGTCGTTCATCGGTGGCTACAGCAAACTGCTCAAAGACGTGCCGCCGTACTTCATGATCCAGGGGAATCCCGGTTACGTCCGCGGCCTCAACATCGAAGGCATGAAGCGGCGCAACGTCGCGCGCGAAGCGGTCAATGAGTTGAAGGAAGCGTACCGGCAGCTCTATCGATCGGAAGATCGCCGCTCTTCGGCGCTCGGCGAGCTGCGCAAGAGCTTGTCGACCAACGAAGGCAAAGAGCTCATCGACTTCTTCATGCTGCCGACCGAGCGAGGCATCGTCACGCGGCCGGCCTCGAGGCGCCGCGGGAGCAACGGCCAGGTCGCAGCGACGGCCGACGCGTTCGACGAAGCGTAGAACGGGATGCCCGCCGATCTGTTCGTCAGCGCGGGCGAAGCATCGGGCGACCTTCAGGCGTCGCTGCTCGTCGCCGCGCTTCGCGAACTGCGTCCTTCACTGAGCGTCCGCGCCATCGGCGGCGAACGTCTGCGCGCGGCCGGCGCCGAGATCATCGAAGATTCGGTCGCCGGCCGTTGGGCGAGCATGGGTCATCTGCGCGCCTATCTCAACATCCCATGGCTGCTCGGCCGGATGCTCGCGCTCGCGAACGGCATCATGCGCGATCCGCCGCGCCTGCTCGTGTGCGTCGACTTCGGTGCGTTCAATCTGCGAATGCTCGAGTGGCTCCGGTTTCGCGGCTACCGAGGCCGAGCGCTTTACTACTTCCCGCCGGCCGCTTGGCTCGATCGTTCTGCGCAGGCGCGCAAAGTCGCGCGCGTAGCTGAGGCGATCACGCCGTTCGAACACCAGTCGGATTTCTACAAGAGCCTCGGACTGCGCATCGAGTGGTTCGGTCATCCGCTCGTGTCGATCATCCGGGAGCGCGCACCTCGCGTACCGTCGACGCCGCCGCTCGTCGCCGTGATGCCTGGAAGCCGCGATGGTGAAGTCGATTGCCATCTGCCGGTGCTCGCCGCCGCGGCCGAACGTTTCGCACGCGAGCGCGGCGCGCGGTTTCGCGTCGTCGCTGCTTCCGATGCGCTTCTCGCATCGATCGGTGCGCGCTGGCCGCAGACGTGCGGCGGACCCGCATCGGTCGTGCGTTCCGATGCTGCGACAGCGGCGGTCGACGCAGACGTCGCTTGGGTCGCGTCGGGTACCGCCGTGCTCGAGACCGCGCTGGTCGGCACGCCGCAGGTGACGTTCTATCGCGTCTCCGATGCTCAATACAAAGTCGTCGAGCGGCATTTGCCGCATCTGCTCGTCGGGCCGGTCACGCTTCCGAATCTCGTGCTCGGCGACCGCATCGTCGTCGAGCTGCTTCAGCATGCGATGTCGCCCGAGCGGCTGCTCGCCGAGACATCGCCGTTGCTCGACGACCGCGCTCGGCGCGAGACGATGCTCGAGGGTTATTCGCGGATGCGCCGCGCGCTCGGGCCGCCCGATTCGCTCGAGCGGATCGCCGCGCGAGTCGCTTCGATGCTCGACGCGGCGGCTGCCGTCTCGTGATCGGATCGCCGCGACTCGTCATCTATCACACGTCCGACGTCCACGATAGGCGCGGTTTCGGCGCGAAGCTCGCATCGATGGTGGAACCGGACAGTCTGCTCGTCGATTGCGGTGACGCGCTGCGCGGATCGTCGACCGTCTATCGCGCGTCGGAAGGCATCATGGACGAGCTCGCGCAGGCGCCGTACAAAGCGCAGGCGGTCGGCAATCGCGAGTTCCACTATCTCCATTCGAAGATGCTCGCGCGCTCGCGCGCATCGCGCGTACCGTGGGTGTGCTCGAATCTCATCGACTTGCGCGATCGTCCGCCTGCATTTGCGCGCTCGCTCGTCGTCGAGGCGGGCAGTCTGCGCATACGCGTTGTAGCCCTGCTCGTGCCGCAATACCGGACGGGGAGCGGTTGGGAACGCTTCTTCGGTTGGCGCTTTCTCGCGCCGGATATCGCTCTGCGCGACGTGTTGGCATCGTCGACCGATGTCGTCGACGCGACGTTGCTGCTTTCGCATCTCGGACTCGAAGCCGATCGATCGCTCGCGCCCCGATTCACCGAGCTCGCCGCGATCGTCGGCGGCCACAGTCACGACACGCTTGCGCAGCCGGAGATCGTCGCCGGCGTTCCGATCGTGCAAGCCGGTCCGTTCGCGCGCTATGCCGGCAGGCTCGAGCTCGGCCTCGACGGCCACGAGGCTAGGGTCATCTCCTATAATTTGATCCCGCTGCTCGCGACGGGCACGAGCGCGTGAGCGCGGGCTTTCGCATCTTGCTCGTCAGCAACGGCTTCGGCGAGATGGCGATACTCGAGACGATCGCCAAGGCGATCGCCGCGCGCGAACCAAGCGCGACGCTCGCGCACATGCCGCTCGTCGGTCGACTGGATGCTTCAGCATGGCCGCCGCCGGTAGGGCCGCAGGCAGCAATGCCGTCAGGCGGACTCGTCACATATTGGAACCTGCCGAATATCGTGCGCGATGTCGGCGCGGGCCTCGTCGGCCTGTCGCTGTCGCAGTTCGCATTCTTGCGCCGGCAACGAGGCGCGTACGACGCGGTCGTCGCCGTCGGCGATGCGTATTGCGCGGCTGCCTGCCTCTGGTTCGCGCGACTTCCGACAGTGGTCGTCGCCACCGCGAAGTCGGAGCGCGTCGCGCCGCATTCATGGATCGAGCGTCGCATCCTTAGCGGGGCTCGAGTGACGTTTGCACGCGATGAGCCGACCGCGCAGGCGCTGCGAGCCGGCGGCGTGCGCGCTCGATACGCGGGCAACGCGATGATGGATCAAGTCGCTTCGCCGGAGTTGGAGCTGCCGGTGGTCGCGGACGCTATCCACGTCGCGCTGTTGCCCGGCAGCCGTTCCGACGGTCCGCCGAACGCGCGAGCCGCAGCGCGCCGGCTGCTGCGGATCTCGGCGCTATCGGGAAAACGCGTCCAAGCGTTCCTCGCGCTGGCGCCCGCTGCGGAAACGGCGTCGATCACAGCCGCACTTGAAGGTGAGGGATTTGCCGTGACGCCTCGCGGCGTCCAAAGCGGAGTCGTCGCGACGGCCTCTCGCGACATGGTGGAGATCGCGCTCGTCCGCGATGGTCTTGCGGCGTCGCTCGGCGCAGCGGAGGTCGTCCTCGGTCAGGCGGGCACTGGCAACGAACAAGCCGCGGGTCTTGGCAAGCCGGTCATCGCGGCGGCTGCACCAGGTGAGTCGCCGCAATCGGTCGGCTGGTATCGCATGCGGCAGCAGAAACTGCTCGGCGCCGCTCTCGTCGTGCTCGAAGAAGACGACGATGCGTTCGCGCGCGATGTCCTCGTGCTGCTCTCCGACCGCGACCGGGTCGCTGCGATGAGCGCCGCCGGACGCGAACGTATGGGTTTGCCCGGTGCGTCCGAGGCGATCGCGCAGGCCGTTCTCGACGTCGCGAAGGAGACGCGCGGGTGACGCAGCCTCGCGCCGTCTCGATGTTGTCGCTCGCGCTGCCGTATGGCTACGCGTTGCTGATGCCGCTATTGCCGCTGCTCATCGAGCTTGCGGATGTGCTCCCGCGCGGCGTCGCGGTCGTCGGCGAGGGATTTGCCACGGCGCTTGCGGCGATCGTCGTCGTCATCTGCGTCTTAGGCATTTTCGGAAGCATCGGGTCTTCGGGATGGCGCGAGCTCATACGGATGCCGGTGATGTGGGCGCTCGGCGCGCTCATCGCGACGGCGATCATCGCCACAATCGTCGGATTGTCATGGCACGCGGGCATCTTCGAGATCGGATGTGAGATCGGTGACGCGCTCGGCTTTTGCGTGATGTGGCTGACGTTACGAGATGAGCGCGTGCGCCGCACGTTCTTGTCGCTTTTCTTCGTGTCCGGCATCTGCGCATGCGCATTCGCGATCGCATTGACGCTCTCGCGCCATCCCCCCGCGGCGTTCGCCTACGAACACGGCCGCGCCGCCGGAACGTTTCTCCAGCCGAACGAGTTCGCGGGCTATCTGCTGTTCTTGATACCGATCGGCGCGGCGCAATTCGCATCGACGCCCTGGCTCAAACGGCTTGGCATCGGAGCCGCTGCGATCGGAACCGTCGCGATCGCGATGTCCGCGTCGCGTGCGGCGATCTTAGGATTGCTCATCGCATTGCCGATCCTCGCGCGCCGTTTCGGGAAACGGACGCTCCTCGTCTATTGCATCGGCGCCGTCATCGCGCTCGGGCTCGGGCTGACCGTGCTGCGCAACGTCGCGCACGACCCGAGCGAGAACGCATCGCGGATCGCAGTATGGCGCGGCGCCGCGCGCATGGCGGAGCGGTTCGCATTGACGGGGGTCGGCCCCGTGGCGTTCAACGTGGCGTATCCTTATTATAAGATGCCTGACGCGCAGATCGACGAGGTCCATGCCCATGACCTTCCGCTCAATGTGCTCATCGAAAATGGCGTTCTTGGTCTGGGGGCGTTGATATTCTGTGTTGTCGCCTGTGTCAGCGCGGCGCGAAAAGGGGCAAAGAATATAGCACCACCGGACGACGAAAGAGGTCTGCTCTTTGCGGCGCTCACCACATCTTTCGTCGCATCGGCAGTCCAAAACAGCGTCGATCTGGTCACGACATTCGTTTTCCTCATGTGGTGGCCGATGATGGGATTAATGCTCGGAATGACGCGTGAACCCTGACATGACGATTCGCCGATGGGGCCCAAACGCGGGGCGTATTTTTCAGCGAGAGCCGAAAAATTCGAGCGGCGGTAGGCAAGTCTGCCCCGATTCGAGCCGCGTCCCCGCGTGGGCCCCATGGCGAATCGTAACGGCGGTACTCGCATTAGCACTGACGGCATGCTCGCATACCGCGACGCCGCAAACAACACAAAGCCCAACACCGGGTCCGAGTCCGACGAAGGCCGACTATTTCATCCACGGAAGCTCGGCGAACGGCGCACCGGTGAAAGTGCAGGACACAGTCAAAGGCCAGCCGGTGTACGTCCTCAAGGCGACGGATGTCTACTACTCGACGTCGAGCTCGAAAGGACGCTTCCTGAACGACACGATCTACTTCTATAAAGGAAGCGCGGTGCGATTGACGCTGACGGCGCAGGTCGCCGACGTCAACCGTTTGACGTACGACTTCGTTCTCCACGGCGATTCAGGAGTCAAAGCGAAAAGCGCGACCGGCGTGACGATGACCTGCGACGTCATGTCGTACAACGGCAACACGAAATTACTCACGGCGACGGGTTCGGTGCGCGCGATCGACGCCCAAGGCGATGTGCTGACCGGCGACAAAGCGGTCGCTGACCTCGATTTACAACAGATCCACATGTCAGGACACGTCGGCATCGGCCGGCGTCGCTGAGAGGAATGGTTTTGGACGACAAGCGGCTGCCAACGAAGATCGACGTCCGCGGGCTGACGAAGCGCTACGGCGCGCGCACTGTCGTCGACCACGTCCACGTCGATGTCAATGTCGGAGAAGTCGTCGGCCTGCTCGGGCCGAACGGCGCCGGCAAGACGACGACGTTCTACATGGTCGTCGGGCTCGTGAAGCCGAACGACGGCTCGGTGATCCTCGTCGACGACGAAGGCCGCGAAACCGACATCACGCACGAACCGATGCACTTGCGGGCACGCGAAGGACTCGGCTATCTCGCACAAGAGACGTCCGTCTTCCGCCGTCTCACCGTCGCCGATAATCTGCGGCTCATCTGGGAACAGCGCGGCGTCTCGCGTGCAGAACAAGACCGCCGCTTGCCGCCGCTGCTCGAGGAATTCGGACTGAGCGCGCTCGCGCACGACCGCGCGGAGACGCTTTCCGGCGGCGAACGGCGTCGTGTCGAAATCGCGCGCGCTATCGCGACCGATCCGGCATTCCTCTTGCTCGACGAGCCGTTCACCGGCATCGACCCGATCGCCGTCGCCGACATCCAAGAGATCATCAGGCTATTGAAGGCCAAGGGGCTCGGCGTTCTCATCACCGACCATTCGGTCCGCGAGACGCTCGCGATCGTCGATCGCGCGTACATCCTCAATCGCGGCCGGATCGAAGTCGCCGGCTCGGCGACGGAAGTCGCCGAATCGCCCGTCGCGCGCAAGTTCTACCTCGGAGAGAGCTTCCGGCTGTGAAGATCCTCGACCGGTACATGCTCAAGGAGCTGATCGGGCCGTTCGTCTTCGGTCTCGCAGCGTTCACGCTGCTCTTCGTCGCCGGAAACCTCCTTAATATCGCGCGGCTCGTCTCGGAAGAGCACGCGAGCGTGATTTCGGCCGCGAAATACTTCTTCTACACGCTTCCCGCGACGCTCGTCCTCACGTTCCCGATGTCGATGCTCCTCGCCGTCCTGCTCGCGATGAGCCGTATCTCGGGTGAATCGGAGTTGACGGCGATCCGCGCCGGCGGCGTCAGTCTGTACCGCATCGCCGCGCCGCTCTTCGCCGTCGGCCTCGCGGCGTCGATCATCGGCTTTTTGTTCCAAGAATACGTCGTGCCGTTCGCGAGCGCTCGCGCTGCCGATATACTCCGTAACGAGATACAATCCGGCGGGACCGGAGCGTTGGCCAATCAAACGGTCAGCACGATCCTTCCGAACGGAGATCAACAGGTGACGTTCGCGCAAGGTTTCGACCCGACGACGAACGAGCTCGAAGGGACCACCATCGAAGTCTTCCACGCGGGTTATCCGATCTCGATGCTCTACTCGCCGCGCGCGACGTACTCGGGCGAGCGCTGGCAGTTCCGCGACGCGGTGCTCTTCGGGCTCCAGCAGCCGTGCTGCAAGGTGAGCAACTATCCGATGCTCGAGATCGATATCGGCGCCGATCCGACTCAGATCGTCGAGCAGACGAAGTCGCCCGAAGACATGAGCCGTGCCGAGATCGCCAAACTCATGCAGACGGGCATCAAGCAGAGCGACACCTCGCGCTACGCACTCCTCAAGGTGACCTTCGACAGCAAGCTCGCGCGGCCGTTCGCAGCGCTCGTCTTCACGATGCTCGCGATGCCGCTCGGCATCCGTCCGCAGCGATCCTCGTCGGGCGCAGGCTTCGGGATCAGCATTCTCATCGTATTCGCGTTCTACGTCGTGAGCACGGTCTGTCTTGCCATCGGCCGATCGAATCCGAACCTCAGCCTCGCCATGGCGTGGCTGCCGAACGTCGCGTTCGGTGGCGCCGCGATCTGGCTCATCCGTGAGGCGGCGAAAGTATGATCGCAGTCGCCGTCCTCTTCGCGGAGATCGCATGGGGACCGATATTCATCATCCTCGCGAGCGTCATCGTCGCGGGTGCGATCGCGTACATCGGCGATCGCGTCGGCCATCTCGTCGGACGGCGGCGGATGACGATCTTCGGCCTGCGGCCCAAGTACACGAGCACGATCTTCGCGGTCGGATTCGGCATGCTCATCGCGATGGCGGTCATCGCGGTCGGCCTCTCGATCTCGTACGACGCGCGACTCGCGCTCTTCTCGCTCAATAAATTGAACGATCAGATCTCGGCGCTGACGCGCGAGCGCGATCGCGAGCTGCAAGACCCGGTCGTCTATTTCTCGGGTCAGCCGCTCACGCAGCCGGTCATCATCAATTCGTCGGGAACGCAAGCGAGCATCGAAGGGCAGCTCTCGGCGCTGTTCGTCGACGTCGCGAATCTCTATCGTTCGGTGCCGGGCGTGCGTCCGTATCCGAAAGATCCGCTCAGCCCCGAGGTCAAAGAGTCGATCTCACGCGCCGCGGAAGGCATCAAAGCGCTCAATCCGGTCCCCGCGATCGTCGTGCCGGTCGCCGGCCAGAATATCTTCCGCGACACCGCGATGAGCATCTCGTTCGCGGTCTTCAGAGACGTCCTCATCTATCGAAAGGGCGAGCTCATGGGGTCGGTGCCGGTGAGCAGCGGCAAGGACACCGGCAAAGACCAAGCCGCGCTCATACAACTTGAGACGAGCCTGCAGCGCAACGCTGAAGATCACGGTATGCCCAACATGATCGCGGACAACTTGACGACGACCGAGGAAGAGTCGGCGGCGAGCCTGCGCCAGCTGACGTCGATCGATGGGCCGGCGCTCATCAAAGCTGTCGCTCCGTCGGATATCTACGCACACGGCCCGCTCGTCACGATGATCGTCGTATCGCCGCTCGCGCGATGAGCGAGGGCGCCCAAAGCCGCACCGTTCTCATCGGTATCGATCCCGGCCGCTCGAAATGCGGACTCGCCGTCATCTACGATGACGGAACGCGCAAGACGTTGGCAGTCGTGCCGACGCCGGAGATCGCCGACCGGGTCGATGAGGAGGTCCGCGCGTCCGACGTCCGCGCGATTTGCATCGGTCACGCGACGGGTTCCGACGCGATCGTCGCGCTATGCGTGAGCCGTTGGCCGTCTATCGAACGGCGCGTCGTCGACGAGACGAACACGACGCTCGAGGCGCGCCGGCTTTACTATATCGACCACCCGCCGAAGGGCTTGTGGCGCTTCATCCCCCGAGGACTGCTCGTGCCCAAAGAACCGCTCGACGCCTATGCCGCGCAACTCATAGTAAACCGGTCAGAGGCCGAAATCGCAGTCGAAAAAGGGGTCAAAAAGGGGTAGCGGGACAGCGAGCATCCGAGGGCAGGAAAGGGACGAAATCCGGGCCAAAGCAGGTCCCCGAGGCGTTCACCCGGTGGAATGTCTTTGTTCAGTTTCGGCCGGGTATCTAATGGAACGTCGGGACAAACGGGACCGTCAGGAAACGTGGAGTTCTGCGGTCGAGCCGGAGTGCCCGAAGGTCCATATGAAGTACGCCTCCGACTTAGGAGGACCGCTTTGAAGACGAGTGCCGGCCTAGCTGCGTGCGCGCTGGCGGCCTTGGTCCTGTTCGTGTCGCCGTCCACGTCGGCTGCATCGCCATTTTCCGATGTCCCTCGCAACCATTGGGCGATCGATTACATCCGCGCACTCGCCGCCGATGGGATCATCCAAGGTTACCCGCAAGGCAAGTTCGACGGCAGCAAGGACATGTCGCGCTATGAGGTGGCGGCGATCGTCGCGCGCGCCGTCTCATACGTCGAAGCGAACGGTGC
>DASQJC010000442.1:0-3001 GCA_035631255.1 Candidatus Eremiobacteraceae bacterium
AGCCGAAGGTGCGCAACGCTTCCATCCGGCGGCTGCCAAATGCGGTCTCGCGGTCGCTGAACAAGACGAGCACGCCGATCGTGCCCTCGCGCGCAGTGAGCGATACTGCTGCGGCGGCGCGCACATTTTCGCGGCCCGGAAAAAGTTCGAGCAAGGCGCGCGGTTCATCGGCGAACGGCGTACGATCGACGGCATACGCGCCGGTCAATACTGCGTCGGCTGCGAGACCGTCTGAAGAGAGCGGAAGCCTTCGTGCACGAACTGCACCGGCGAATTCGTCGAACGCCGTGGACGCAGCGGCGACGTCAAGCGATCCGTCCACTGGCGCAAGAACGACGACCGCGCATGCCGCGTCGAAAAGCGCGGAAACACCCGAAGCGATAGCCGAAAAGACTTCGGCTTCGCTCGCCGCCGTTTCGACCGTGTGGACGAGTCGCAGCAGACCGCCGTCGGAATCGAATCTGTCCTCGCCGTGACCGTCACCGGCAATCACGCGCATCCGCCGTCGAACTCTCTTCCGGACAAATAGTGTGAGTGGGGCTTCTTAAATCTTCTTAAATGTAGCCCAACATTCCATTCCGAGCGTGAGGCGCGCGTCCCCTCCGGGGGTTGGGACTTGCGCCCTGTCGGGGGACCTCTGAAGGCTGTGTCGAGGTGGCGTATGGAGCCGAGGAGAAGTCATACGGCAATGGACGCTGTCATGGCGGGTCTCGAATTCGCGGAATACGTCAAGCGCTGCGATGCGCTCGGCACGCATCCGCGTCTCGATCGCGCGTGCCTGCTCATCAGCGCCGTCTTCGAGCACGGAGTCGATATCGCGCGCTCGCATGCGCAACTCGATGCGATCGCGCTCGACGCGAAGCGCACAGCTGGCGGCGCTACGGATTCATATGCTATGGCGGGCGCGGTGCTCGACGCTGTTTTCAACGCCGCAGCCTTCCGCGGCAACGCCGCGCGATATCACGATCCGGGCAATAGCTTGCTTTCCTCGGTCCTCGAGCGCCGCACTGGGATCCCGATAACGCTGTCGATCGTCGTCATCGAGGTCGCGCGACGCATCGGCCTGTCTCTTGACGGTGTCGGCTTGCCAGGACACTTCGTCGTCCGCTTCCCGGATGCGACAAGCCGGCTGTTCATCGACGCTTTCGACAGAGGCCGCATCATCGACGCACCTCAGTGCGTCGACATCGTGGACCGTCATACCGGCGGTCGCGTCACCTGGTCCGACCGCTTCCTTGAACCAGTCGCGCCGCGCGCGATAATCAAGCGCGTTCTCTCCAATCTGAAGAATGTGCTCAGCCACGCGAAGGACTACTCATCCGCTTTGACGGCGATCGAGCTGCAGCTCGCGCTCGATCCCGGCGACTCCACCGAACTGCGCGACCGCGGCATCCTCTTCGCGAGGCTCCATCGCTACGATCGCGCGATCGCCGATTTCGAGGCATACCTGCAGCGCAGCCCGGACGCGTCGGACTACAAGCAGATCCGCGACATGCTTCCGCGGCTACGAGAAGAGAGGAACCTTTGAGCGACAATCGCAGCGAGTACGCGCGACGTCGAGCCGACTTCGTCGCGAAGATCGGCGACGCGGTCGCAGTGCTGCCGAGCGCACCGGAGACGATCCGCACGAACGACTCGCACTACGTCTTCCGCCAGGACACCGATCTCCACTATCTCACCGGCTTCGATGAGCCGCAGAGCGTTCTCGTTCTCGCACCACGTCATGCGACGACGAAGAGCGTTCTGTTCGTGCGCCCGCGCGATCCCGAACGCGAGACGTGGGATGGCAAGCGCGCCGGCGTCGAAGGCGCCGTCCGCGATTTCGGCGTCGACGCCGCCTATCCGATAGAAGAGCTCGACGCGAAACTGCCCGAGCTGCTCGACAGTGCTCCGACGCTCTACTTCGCTTTCGACCGCGACGATGCGTTCAACCGCCGCATCGTCTCCGCGCTGAGATCGTACCGCTCGTCGCGCCGTCGGGCCGACGCCGGGCCGTTGACGCTCATCGATCCGAGCACCGTGCTCCACGAGATGCGCGTCTTCAAGACGGCCGTCGATGTCGAAGGCATGCGTCGCGCCAACGCGATCTCGCGCGAAGCGCATATCGCTGCGATGGCGTGCTCGAGGCCGGGCATGCACGAATACGAGATCCAGGCGATCGTCGAGTACGTGTTCACGAGCCGCGGCGCGCAATCGGCTGCATACCCGTCGATCGTCGCGAGCGGCCCGAACGCCACCATTCTCCACTACATCTCGAACCGGCGCCGGGTCGGCGACAACGATCTCGTCCTCATCGATGCGGGCGCCGAGGTCGACTTCTATTGCGCCGACATCACGCGCACGTGGCCGATGTCCGGCAAGTTCTCGCCGGAGCAGCGCGCCGTCTACGACATCGTCCTCGCAGCGCAAGCGCGCTGCATCGAGCTGTGCAAGCCGGGCGTCGCGTTCAACACCGCCGTCAACGATGCCGCGACGCGCGTCATCGCGGAAGGACTCATCGATCTCGGTCTGATCAAGGGCCCGCTCGACGAAGCGATCGCGACGGGCACGTACAAGCGCTTTTACATGCACCGCGTCGGCCATTTCCTCGGAATGGATACGCACGACGTCGGCAGCATGCGCGAGTCGCACGATTGGCGTCTGCTCAAGCCGGGCATGGTGCTCACGATTGAGCCCGGCCTCTACGTGCCCGATGAGAACGACGTCGACGCCCGCTTCCGCGGCATCGGCGTGCGCATCGAGGACAACCTCCTCATCACGCCGGGTGGTCACGACAATCTCACCGACGGCACGCCGAAGTCCATCGAAGACGTCGAGCGTACGATCGCCGAAGGCCGCGAGGCGCGCACGCCGCTGCCCGTATGATCGCTCCGCCGGCGGAGATCATCGACGACGTCGTCCGCTGGCGCCGCCAGATCCATCGTCATCCGGAGTTCGGCTTCGAGGAACACGCGACGAGCGCGCTTGTCGAAAGCGAGCTGCGCAAAGCGGGGATCGACGT
>DASQJC010000443.1:0-3187 GCA_035631255.1 Candidatus Eremiobacteraceae bacterium
GCATCGTCTTAACTGTAGGTGGTCCGTAGCCGTTGCCTGACAGGTCAAAGGTGACGACGTACGTCTTGCCGGGGTCGGTCTTCACTTCTTGGCTGATCGCCCCGAAGCTCACGCCGTCGAGATCGATGCTACGTGCGCCCGCTGATGCAGGCCACAGCGTGCCGACGACGTCGACCGTGCCCTTGGTCACGGACCAATCGTCGAGATCGGTCGAATCCACGTTTATCGTGTGATAGGAGCCGGGATCTGTTCCGTGTTCAAAACTTCCGTTCGAGATGAGGTTCGGGCCGCAGGGTGCGGCGGTCGCGTCGACGGTTGACGGAGCCGCGGTCGCGCCGCAGAGACCGAATATCGCCAACGTGGCGAAAGACGAAAGAAGCAAAGCTCTAACGGTTCTCATAACCATCCTCGCCGAGAGTCGCTCGGCCTACTATATCACTTGTGTAAATCGCAAGAAGCCGGCGCTGGTACGCCGTGTGTCAGGCGTCATATACAATCCGCGGCGCGGAAGGGCCTTCGCCCGGTTGCTCGCCTCACACTTTTGCGGCGCCGTATATGAGGACAGGTCCAAAAAACTGGTGCGCATAATGGACCAGGCGGGGGTTATCTATATCCTTTCTCCGTGGATAATGAGGGAGGTCACCTTAACGATGCACAGGACGTTACCAGTCGCGGCGTCGGCGCTTTGCGCGCTGGTGCTGTCGGCGTGTACGGCGAGCAGCGTGTCAGCGCCGCCGGCCTCGTCGTCCAATATGGGCGGCGCGATGGTCGGGCAGAACTCAGCACGAGCGCTCTCATCTTATGATATCCTGATCCGCGACGCGCACGGTCAAATCCAGCGCGCCCACATCTTCAAGCCCCGCGGCGCCGTCCAAGGGCAGGCGGGCGGCAACAATCTCAATTACGGCGGCGGGAGCATCCAATCGACGCCAAAGATCTTCGTCGTATACTGGCAGTTCCCGAGATACGGCGATCCGTCGGGCGAACAGACGCAGCTGCACAACTTCTACAGCGGCATCGGCGGCAGCTCGTGGCTGAACACCGACA
Source organism: Candidatus Eremiobacteraceae bacterium (assembly GCA_035631255.1). GTDB lineage: Bacteria > Vulcanimicrobiota > Vulcanimicrobiia > Eremiobacterales > Eremiobacteraceae > JANWLL01. The sequence continues at coordinate 1,048 of DASQJC010000443.1, forward strand.
CGCAGTACTACGGCCCAGTGGGGACCTTCGTCGGCAATCCGACCGGGCAGCTCGCGGGCGAGTGGGTCGACACGACGCACAGCATCCCGCGCCGTCTGACGACGACCTCGATCGCGAACGAAGCGCTCAACGCGGTCGCGCATTTCGGCTACAACTTCAACGCGGCATACGTCGTCGCGACGCCGCACGGACACAACACGAGCGGTTTCGGCACGCAGTTCTGCGCATGGCACAGCAGCGAGTCGTCGAGCTCGGGTTCGGTCGCGTTCACGAACATGCCGTACATCACCGACGCGGGTGCGTCGTGCGGCGCCAACTTCAACGGCCTCGGCCCGAAGGCTGGCATCACGATCGTCAGCGGTCATGAGGAAGCGGAGACGCAGACGGATCCGGTTCCTCCGAGCGGCTGGGTCGATTCGAGCGGTGCCGAGATCGGCGACAAGTGCGCATGGATCTCGAGCGGCCAAGGCGCCTCGCAAAACGTCACGTTCAGCACGGGCACGTTTGCCGTTCAGTCGCTGTGGGACAACAAGATCAGCGGCTGCGCTATCAGCGGACCGTGACGATCGACTTCTGAACAAACCCGTCGACCGATCGACAACAGAGGGCTCGCTCAAGCGGGCCCTCTCGCATTGCGCATCCAACTGCGCGGGCTATGCGGGCTATGCGGGCTATGGTGACGAGTGGACGCTGACGTCATCGTGATCGGCGCCGGCGCGGCCGGGCTGACTGCGGCCGCGCGCTTGGCTCAGCGATCGCTCCGCGTGACGGTGCTCGAGGCGCGCGATCGCATCGGCGGCCGGGTCTTTTGGACCGATGGTTCCGACGGCCGTGAGTCAGTCGAGCTCGGCGCGGAGTTCATCCACGGCAAAGCGGCGGAGACGATCGAGCTCTTGGGCCGCCGTGGCGGTTCGGCGGTCGCGATCGACGGAGAGTCGTGGACGCGCGATCGCAACGGTACGCTGGTGTCTGATGAAATGGACTTTCGTGCCGCTATCGACATCTTCACGAACGCGCTCGCTCTCGAGTCCGATGAATCGGTCGACCGCTACTTGCGGCGCTTCGAACACGATCCGTCGTCGTCTTCGAAGATCGAGCTTGCTCGCGTTTTTGTTGAAGGCTTCGATGCGGCGGATCCATCGATCGCGAGCGTCATCGGCGTCGCCTACGAGCTCCGATCGGGCGTCGACTACGCGACACGCCGACCGTCGAGCGGTTATGCACCGCTCTTCGACGAGCTGCTCGCGGAGTGCGTCAAAGCAGGTGTGACGCTCGAGCTATCGTCCGCCGTCCGGCAGATCTCGTGGCGGCGTGGTGCCGTGACCATCGAGGTCGGGATAAACCATGGTGGAAAAGAACTGCGCGCAAGCGCTGGAGTCGTGACGGTTCCAGTCGGAGTGCTTCGAGCGCATGATGGGATGTCGTTCAAACCGCCGTTAGCTGCGGACAAGCGCGCCGCGATCGACATGATCGAGATGGGTCACGTCGTGAAAGTCGCGTTGCGCTTTCGCTCGCCTTTCTGGGAACGCGTCGACGGCGGGCGGTACCGCGATGCCTCGTTCTTCCGCGTTCGAGGCGGAAGATTTCCGGCGTATTGGACGCAGCGTCCGTTGCCCGGTGCTTCGGTCATCGCATGGGCAGGCGGCACGCAGACGAAGCCCTTGCTCGGCTTGTCGCGATCCGAGCTCATCAATGCGGCGTTCGACGAGTTCGCGGGTCTTTTCGGGGATCCAAGAATCGCCAGCGAGGAGTTCCTCGACGGCGTCATGCATGATTGGTCGAGCGACCCGTTCGCGCGTGGCGCGTACGGTTACGTCATTGTCGGCGGAAGCGGTGCGCACGCGGCGCTTGGCACGCCGATCGAGGATACGCTTTTCTTCGCAGGCGAGGCGACCTCCGCAGATGGTCAAGGAGGAACGGTGAACGGTGCGATTTCGTCGGGCGAGCGGGTCGCGAGAGAAGTGTCGATGGTTTTGGAGGCTCGTTAGGTGAACGAACTCGCTGCGCCCTATCTCGGTCCGTGGTCGGGTTTCTTCACGATGATGGCCACCGCCGCGGCGACGCTCGTCGGCCTGATGTTCGTCGTCGTCACGCTCGTCACCCGAATCGAACGAACTTCCGACTCGAATCTCGGCATTTC
>DASQJC010000444.1:0-3554 GCA_035631255.1 Candidatus Eremiobacteraceae bacterium
CTGAACGCGTGAAGGTAGCGCAGCTCCGTCACAACGCACTGTCGAAGCTCGACGCGATTCTCATCTCGGTCGCGGGCACGGCCCCTGCGAACTCGCTCGCGGTGAGCACCGGCGCGCTCGTCGTCGCGGTCGGCTTGTTCGGACCCGGTGCGATCCTCTTCGGCGCGCTCTCGATGTTCGGCATCGCGATCGCGTACTTCTATCTCAACGTTTGGCGTTCGGATGCCGGCGCCGCATATTCGTGGGTCGGCCGCAGCTTCAATCCGTACCTCGGCTTTTTCGCCGGCTGGTCGCCGCTCATCGCGAACCTCATCTACATGGTCGCGGGCTCGCTCCCGGCGGCGGAAGCGACCCTCGATCTTTTCGATCCGAAGCTGACGCAGAATCCGCTCGCGGTCACCGCTGTCGGCGCGGCTTGGTTCTTGATGATCGCTATCATCGGACTTGCCGGCATCCATACGACGGCCCAGTTCCAGAAGATCGTCACGACGATCGAGATCGTCGGCATCCTCATCCTCGCCGCGGCCGGCATCATCCACGGCATCACCGCCGGTCACGGGTTCGTCATCCAATGGCTCTCGCCGCTCGGGCCCGGCACCGGGCGCGCGTTCATCGCGGGCGCGCTCGTGTCGCTGTTCTACTTCTGGGGCTGGGATGTCAGCCTGAGCCTGACGGAAGAAACGGTCGACCGCAACCGGACGCCGGGCATCGGCGGACTCGGCGGCATGATCGTCATCCTGACGCTTTTCGTCATCACGCAGATCAGCATCCAGATGACGCTCACCCAACAACAGATCATCGATGCGAACGCGAACGTGCTCGTCGTCTTCGCGAACACGATCCTGCCGCGGCCGTGGGGCGACATCGCGATCATCGTCGTCATCATCAGCACCGTCGGCACGCTCGAGACGTCACTCCTCACCGTGAGCCGGACGATGCTCGCGATGGGCCGCGATCGCGTCCTCGACCCGCGCTTCGCATCGCTCCACCCGCGATTCATGACGCCGTGGTTCGGGAGCATCTTATTCGCCGCGCTCGCGCTCGTGCTGTTCGCGGCTGCCGCCGTCAACAGCAAGCTGAGCGACACGCTCGACCAGTCCGTGAACGCCATCGGCGTGCTCATCGCGGTCTATTTCGGCCTATCAGGGTTGGCGTCGGCGTGGTTCCACCGGAAGATGTACGCGACCGATAAGCGGGCGCTTTGGATCCGCGGCATCTGGCCGGCGGCGGCAGGTATCTTCCTCTTCGTGGTCGCCGTCGAGACGGTCATCGCCACCGGGCTCGCCGGCTCGGCGCTGACGCTCATCTTGCTCGCGGCCGGCGCCATACCGCTGCTTTTCTATCGCTGGAAGTACGCGAGTGAGTTCTATACCGAACCGATGGAAGCGCATCCCGGCTAAGAAGCCGTGGATAGTCTCACGCCGTTTTCAGTGCCGGGTTGTACGTTTGTCATCCGAAAGGACGTCGAGAATCGCTTGCTCGGCGCGGATAAGATGATGCGGGTTCAATCGTCTATTTCAGTATTTTGTCGCGCTTTCGGCGTCGTCGCCGCGATTATCGCTTTCGTCACGCCGGTCTGCGCGTCGACGATCACCGTCCATCCGAAGTTCGGCGGCCAGATCCTCGGATATGACATCGATCAAAACGGGACCGAGGGCGTCCTGAGCGAGTACGTCGATGAGCCGGGCGGCACGGTTCTCGCCGCGACGGAGACCTTCGACCAGTCGACCGGCGCTATCATCAAGGTCCTGAAGAAGACGCAAAACCAAGACGACTTCGCGACGCAAGGCGTTTTCGGTCAGTCGGTGGGACTGGTGCTCTTCCAACACAATCATATCAATAGCTTTCTCACGGCAGATCCGCTAAGCCTCAATGTCTTCAACGGTTCGTGGACGCCGCCGCTCAAGCCGGGCTATCAGCTGGGCGGGTTGAGCTCGAGCCAAGGATCGCGGACGGCGGCAGCGTTCGAGTCGTCGCTGGGCGCCGACAGCGCCTACGTCTTCGCGACGAACATCGCGCAGAACACGTCCGGTCCGCTCTTCTCGCTCGCGACGATCCTCCACGGCGACGAGTTCCTCATCTCCCCGACGCTGGCGTATGACAGCCGGACTGGAAGGGCGATTCTCGCAGATTCGCAGGGCTGTCCGGAACAAGGGTGCACGACCGATGTCGCGGTCGTCAATCTGTCGACCGGTGCGATAGCGGAATTCAACGATAACCTCGGCATCGGCAGCGTCGAAGGCTTGGCGGTCGATCCGGCGACCGGCATCGCCGTCACGACGACGCTCGTCGATTCGGGCGTCGAGTTTTACGACCTCGCGAAACGAAGCGGGTTTGAGGTGACGATCCCGGGATTGCTTGACGAGCTCGATTCCGGGCTCGACGTCGAGTTCGACGCGCTCAACAAGGTGTTCTTGGTCTCACAATATAGTTCGACGGCTAACCCGAACGATCCGGAGCCGCGCGTATACGTGTACGACGAGCGCGGGAACGTGCTCGAGACGATACCTATCCAACGCGTCGGTACGAGCCCGTCGCACATCGCCATCAACCCGCGCACGCGGACGGGCTTCTTGGACGAAGTCGTCGAGCCGCAGCACGAGTTTCTCGAGCTCCAATCGTTCAATTACTGACCGATATGAAGGAGCGGTCGAGATTTATCTCGACCGCCGCGGCCTGTCAAACCGCTGCGACGAGCGGCAGCGCTTGTCTGAACGACGTCGACCGGCTCGGGCGGACGTAGACGATCTGCCCGCGCGACAGTTCGAGCTCTTCGGCTTCGTCGCGCGTCACCTGCGCCCAGAGCGTCCGGCCGTCGGCGATCGTCAGATGGACGCGGACCTCGAAACCGATGTGCGTCACGCGATCGATCATCGCCTCGACGCTTTCTGAGACGGGCTCGAGCTTGATGTCGATGTCGTGCGGGCGGACGAACACGTCGTTGATGCGGTTCACCGGTCCGACAAACGTCATGACGAACTCGTTGGCTGGCCGCTCGTAGATCTCGCGAGGCTCGCCGACTTGCTCGATGCGTCCCCGGCTCATGACGGCGATGCGATCGGCGACTTCCATAGCTTCTTCCTGATCGTGCGTCACGAAGATCGTCGTCACATGGACGTCATCGTGGAGCCGGCGCAGCCACTGGCGCAGGTCCTTGCGGACGCCCGCATCGAGAGCGCCGAAAGGCTCGTCGAGGAGCAGCACTTGCGGTTCGACCGCTAGAGCGCGCGCAAGCGCCATCCTCTGCCGCTGCCCGCCCGAGAGCTGCGACGGAAAACGTCGCGCAAACCCGTTGAGCTGGACGAGTTCGAGCAGTTCGTCGACGCGGTTCGCGATCGCTCGGGGAGCCTGCTTGCGGATCGTGAGACCGAACGCGACATTCTCCCAAACGGTCATGTGTTTGAATGCGGCGTAATGCTGGAAGACGAATCCGACGCCGCGCTGCTGCGGCGCCAACAGCGCCGCGTTCTTGCCGAAGATCTCGACCCGGCCGTCATCTGGGCTTTCGAGGCCTGCGATGATGCGCAACAGCGTCGACTTGCCGCTGCCGCTCG